>CAYFTH010000071.1:0-4501 GCA_964346075.1 uncultured Fluviicola sp.
TCATCTACCTCCTCGTAGTCGGCATCTTCTGCGTCGCGATAGCGGTCCACCACATTGACTTTACCCTTCTCCTTTTCGCTCCTTTCCTTGGCGTTCTTATACGCGTCATTATTCTGGTTGTATCGTTTGTCCTCATCGATACTTTTTTTAGCCATTAACAACTTTCCAATAAACCGAACGATCACGAAAACAGCGATGATAATCAATATCATCCGAATGGTTCCTGTAACACTCAAAATCATCATCTCGACAAGTATAAGTTTCTTTCAGAAAAGATTTTCGTGAAAAATGGATCTTTTAAATCTTTTATAAATCGTATGGCCTCTCCCGTCGATTTCATTTCTGGACCAAGCTCTTTATTCACATTAGGGAACTTGTTGAAGGAGAATACCGGAATTTTTATTGCATACCCTTCCTTGCGCGGTCGGAAATCAAAATCGGTTACCTTGTTTTCTCCCAGCATCACTTTGGTCGCATAGTTGACGTACGGTTCATCGTATGCTTTAGCGATAAACGGAACTGTTCGTGAGGCTCTCGGATTGGCTTCAATCACATAGACTTTATCATCCTTGATGGCAAATTGTATATTGATCAATCCAACTGTATCGAGTGCCACTGCAATTTTATTGGTAATATCTTCAATCTGCTGCATCACTAGATCACCCAGATTATAGGGAGGCAGAACAGCATAGGAGTCTCCCGAATGAATTCCAGCGGGTTCAATGTGTTGCATAACTCCTATGATATAAACATTTTCTCCGTCGCAAATAGCATCGGCCTCAGCTTCTATAGCGCCACCTAAAAAGTGATCCAGTAAGATCTGATTGTCGGGCATGTCGCGCAAAATATCAACTACGTGGTGTTCCAGCTCTTCTTTATTGATAACGATCTTCATTTTTTGACCACCCAGTACATAAGAAGGTCTTACGAGTAAAGGAAAACCTAAATCCTCTGACAAATCTAATGCCTGCTCAGCGCTCTCTACAACACCAAATTTTGGGTAGGGAACGTTGTTCTTTTTTAACAATGTAGAGAAACGACCGCGATCTTCTGCAAGATCCAGCGCATCATAACTCGTACCCATAATTTTGATACCATAGCGCTCCAGTTTCTCGGCGAGCTTAAGAGCTGTTTGACCGCCCAATTGAACGATCACCCCTTCTGGTTGTTCGTGTTGAATAATATCGTAAATATGTTCCCAAAATACAGGTTCAAAATAAAGCTTGTCAGCGGTGTCAAAATCAGTTGAAACCGTTTCTGGGTTGCAGTTGATCATCACCGTCTCATAACCACATTCCTTGGCAGCAAGCACACCGTGAACACAGGAATAATCAAATTCGATACCCTGACCAATACGGTTGGGACCGGATCCGAGTACGACAATTTTCTTTTTATTCGAAACGGGACTCTCATTTTCCTCTTCAAAAGTCGAGTAATAATAGGGTGTCTGGGCTTCAAACTCTGCTGCACAGGTATCCACCAACTTGTACACTCTTCGAATCCCCAGTTCTTCGCGCTTACTGTAAACCTCAGATTCCAGACATTTCACCAAATGAGCAATTTGACGATCGGCATAGCCCTTTTGCTTCGCCTCAAAGAACAATGTCTTTGGCATCGTATCAATTGAAAAAGCTTCAATGCGTCGCTCTAATTTGATCAAGTCCTCTATCTGCTTAAGGAACCAAACGTCTATTTTGGTTTTTTCAAAAATGCGTTTAAATGGAATCCCTAATTTAATGGCATCATAAATATGAAATAATCGATTCCAGCTCGGATGTTCTAAGCTGTTTAATATCTTGTCCTGGTCGGTCAATTCTTTTCCATCAGCGCCCAATCCGTTGCGATTAATCTCCAGGGACTGACACGCTTTTTGCAACGCTTCCTGAAAAGAACGTCCTATACCCATGACCTCACCAACCGACTTCATCTGTAATCCAAGTTCGCGGTTCGCACCTTGAAATTTATTGAAGTTCCAACGCGGTATTTTTACGATGACATAATCCAACGTAGGCTCGAACAAGGCTGATGTAGTTTGAGTAATCTGATTGTCAAGCTCATCAAGGCTATATCCTATTGCCAGTTTAGCAGCAATTTTTGCAATTGGATACCCTGTTGCTTTCGATGCTAGTGCTGATGAACGCGAAACGCGAGGATTAATTTCAACAGCTATAATTTTCTCTTCTTCGTCAGGTGAAACAGCAAATTGAACGTTACATCCCCCTGCGAAATTACCAACGGAACGCATCATTTTGATCGCCATGTCACGCATGCGTTGGAAAACGGTGTCCGAAAGAGTCATAGCTGGTGCAACCGTAATTGAATCACCCGTATGAACGCCCATTGGATCGAAATTTTCTATCGAACAAATGATGACAACGTTGTCATTCTTATCCCGCAACAATTCCAGTTCATACTCTTTCCAGCCCATCAGGGCTTTATCAATCATCACCTCGTGAATAGGCGACTCATGCAGTCCATAGTCCAGAAGCTGGTCAAACTCCTTTTCTTCATACACTACGCCAGCACCAGCACCACCCAGGGTATAGGATGCGCGTATACAAACTGGAAAACCAAATTCCTGTGCAACACTCTTCCCTTCTAAAAATGATTTGGCCGTTTTTTGAGGCGCCATACCTATGCCTATTCTCTCCATTAAGTCACGGAAAGCCTCACGATTTTCAGTAATTTCTATTGCGTCGATATCCACACCGATAATGTCGACACCGTGATCTTCCCAGATTCCTAATTCATCACATTTAATGGCTAAGTTCAATGCGGTTTGTCCACCCATTGTAGGAAGTACTGCGTCTATATCATGTGCTTTTAATATTTCCAGAATGCTATCGGGCTCCAAAGGTTTCAGGTACACATTGTCCGCCACCACTTTATCAGTCATGATGGTCGCTGGATTTGAATTAATTAGGGTAACTTCTATTCCCTCCTCCCGCAATGAACGAGCGGCCTGAGATCCAGAGTAATCAAACTCACACGCCTGACCAATAACAATGGGTCCGCTTCCAATAATTAAAATCGAGTTAATCTTTTCGTTTCTAGGCATTCCAATTTCACTTTACACTTGTTAGAAAAAAGCACGTTACAAATTGGACGCAAATTTAATTGTTTTTTACTACTTTTATAAGCGTGCATAATAAAAACAGCGAATAGTTGTAAGTCATTTTCACCGATACATTCATCTCACCAAAATATTAGCGAATGCCAAGTGTTTCGAAAGCTTCTAAAAATAATGCGGAAAAGCGATCTGTTTCAATGGGAGATCTCGTTATTACCTATCGTGTTTACGGGAACGGGTCTACCCACATCCTTTGCTTTCACGGTCACGGAAGAAGTTCTGAGGACTTTCACTTCTTGGCTCATCGCTCAAGAAAAATCATATCCATTGACCTCTTCCTTCACGGCGATTCCACCTTTGATAAAACAAGAATCCATAATAATTTAATCACTAAAAGTGATGTGGAAAAATTGTTAGAAAAAATATTCGAAAAAGAAAATGTTTCATCTATGCATTGGGTAGCCTATAGTCAAGGAGGCAGGTTTGCGCTTACGTTATTCCCCCTATTTCACGAACGTATAGAAAGTTTTAGTCTCCTCGCTCCTGATGGTTTAAATGACAAGAACTTTTACAGTTGGAGTCAGCGGCGATGGTGGGCCCGAAAGTTGTTCCGGCGATGGATCAAAAAACCAAACGAATTAATGACAATCACCCGAGCTTTAGCAAAGACGAGAGTCATCCGTCCAAAGATCGTAGATTTTCTTCATTATTATACGCAGTATCAAGATCGGTTGCATTTAGCCTTCGCGACCTGGAGTGGTTTTCGCAAGCTGAGACCAGACGAAGATTTGTTATCCCAATTATTAAAAAAGAAACGTATTCCTTTTCAGCTGATCGTTGGAAAATATGACCAAATCATTTCCCCCAAGAGTGCGCAGAACTTTCTGGAACGTATTGATCAACAAGACGCGCTGAGATTATTACCGCATGGTCACGATTTATTTAAAGAAAATGTGCTTGACGAACTTCATCACCTGCTAAACTTTGAGGCGCTCAGCCGAAGGAAAAAACGAAAACAAGATTCTGTTTGATGTCGATTTTTTAGCTCCCACTGCACTTTCCAATCATTTAACATTGCTCAATTCAAATAAAAAAGGGCTCGACAACATCGAACCCTTACTATTTTATTGTCTCGCAGCTTTACTGCTTAATGAGTCGCTCATTGATTACGCTATTCTTAGATGTTATGCGAATCATATATGTTCCTGGAGCAAGACTATCGAGCCCCATAGAGGTTTCTAAATCTTGTGCTTCGGAGCGAATTACTGCGTTTCCAGTAGCATCATATATGATAATCGTGCGCTCTTTTTGGTTAGAAAATTCAAAATTGATCGTTCCCCGCGTTGGATTGGGATAAATAACGACCGCTTCTTGTGTTCCATACTCCGCAATGTTCGAAGTGTCTTCACAAACCTCACCATCAATAAGAAT
>CAYFTH010000071.1:4601-16418 GCA_964346075.1 uncultured Fluviicola sp.
TGCACTTGGTGTATAATAATCACCGTTCTGAACAGTGTCGGTAGGATTGGGTAACGTATACCACACATGCGTGTCTGCACCAGTAGCATTCAATTGTAGTGAATCCCCAGGACAACGAAAACGGTCTGGTCCACCATCAACAACTGGATTTGGAAAGACCGTCACCTGAATATTTGTCGAATTTTGACAACCCATAGAATCTGTCACTGTTAGCGAATAAGTACCCGACGTATCTGCAGTTATTGTCTGCATATTTTGACCAGTATTCCAATCATAACTAGCAGCAGGATCAGCTGTCAAGTCAACCATTCCACCATCACAAAATGAAGTTGGTCCATTCGTTGAGATATTCGGTCCAGGCAGAGGGTTAACGACAACAACAACCGTATCGGTATCAATACAACCATTACCATTCTCTGAGCTCACAGCATAAGTTGAAGTTGTTGAAGGCGACGCTATAGGATCGTCACAATTGGTACATGAGAAATTAGTTGCATCAATAGGGTCGCCAGTCACCAATGACCATTGATAATTCATACCTCCTGAAACCGTCAATTGTGTTGATTGCCCCACACAAATCGTGTCGTCGGGGGAACCTATTGTTTCCAACTGACAATATTTTATCGTGCTGTAATCTCGCAAGGTACCACTTCCCGACGAGGAGCCCGTTACAAATATATTCCCAAATCCATCAACTTCAAAGGCCGACATTTGATCACTGTTGGATGCAGGGCCGTCAAATCTTTTTGTCCAAACTTCATTTCCCATCGTGTCGAGGCGAACTGTAAAATAATCATCAGAAGTTCCCGAAACATTTGAGTAACCAGAGACATAAACCTCATAATTTGAATTGATACGAACGTCTTTCGCTTCATCAAATCCATTGGAACTCGATTGATAAATGTAATCCCAGTGCTTCGTTCCATTTTTAAAGTAACGTGCGACGTAATAATCTTCACCATTTCCAACATTCTTCAAACTACCCGTAATATAAACGTTATCCACACCGTCTGTATTTACGCTTCGCGCACGATCCGCATCGCCATCAGTACCGCCTATTAACTGCGACCAAACAAAACCTCCTGCATTATTAATTTTAAGTAATAAGATATCATCATCTTCTGTCAAACCACGATAACTATTACCGACGACATATGTATTTCCGTCACTGGCAACAGTAATCGCCTGCGGGCGATCATCATTTCCATTGCCATCGGTACGTAAATTCCAAAGTATCCCACCTGTCGGGTTAAATTTCATCGTGTAATAATCAAGTCCATTACCACTCTGACTTTCTCCCGTTACATAAACATTGTTAACGGGATCAACAGTCACCGCATTTGCAAAATCCCTATTTCCGCCATTTGAGTATTCATTAAACCAGTTTAAATTTCCGCTACTATTAACAGAGATGACTGCAAATCTAGAGTCTCCTCCGCCATAATCAACACCTCCGACAGCAATAATATTATCATTGCCATCCACCACTAAATCTGAACATTGATCAAAGGAGCTTGTACCCCCATAAGTGTAGGTCCATAAACCATTACCCGTGGCACCATCTAATTTCTTGAGAAAGATATCATAATCTGTAGCATTGATTTGATGATGACCCGCAATTATTACATCATCATTGCTGTCAATTACAATACCAACACCTTCATCCAAACCTACAGCTGGACCGTTGTGTGTATGTGTCCACTCCACATTGCCATCACTATCATATTTAATCGTTACTATTTCAAATTTATTACCATCGTAAGAAGTACCCACCACATAGGAATTACCAGCAGCGTCCAACACAATATCTTCGCTGTAATCATCAAATGTCGCGTTATCATATCGACTCTCCCAAAGAACATTAACCTGAGTAAAGCTACTAAAAGCAAAAGTAGCGGTCATAATAAAGAATAGTAGAGCTTGTTTCATAGCAGAATATATTTAATATCTTAAACACGAATAACATCGGTGATTCGTTGGAACAAAATTACATAAAATATTTACACACAAAATTTAATCTTACTTTTTTCTCTATTTATCTGCTAAATTTGGTAGTTAATCAAAAAAAACATTAAATTTGCTACATCAAATGAAATACTACTTGTATTATGAAATATCTACTGCTTCTCGCATCCTTGGTATTGTTATTCAGTCCTTCCCTTGCAACGCACATTGTAGGAGGAAGTTTAACCTATGAACATCTCGGAGGATCTTCTTATAAAGTTAAGTTAAAGCTTTACAGAGATTGTGCTCCTGGAAATGCCGGTTTTCCATCGAGTGCCAATGTTCAGGTACGCAATGGAGATGGAACCAATCCGAGCATGAATTTCTCAATGCCCCAACAGGGTATTATTCAACTCGATCCACCAATAGATTCGTGTGCGGTAGACCCAGGAATATGTGTGGAAGAGGCTGTATACACCGCAGTAGCAACACTCCCTCCAAATTCTGAAGGTTACCATTTATATACGCAGTTCTATGCAAGGAATAATAGTATAATCAACATTTTAAATCCTGGTTCGACTGGTGAATCTTTTAATACATATATCCCGAGTCCTTTTGAATGGCTATCCAACTCTTCGCCTACGTGGGTTAATTTCCCACCCGTTTTTGTTTGTCAAGGTGAAGATGTAAATTTTGATCATTCAGCTACGGATGCCAATGGTGATTCTCTCGTATATTCGCTATACACACCTTATGACAATATTAACCCAACATTCAATGGCAATCCAATTCCCGATAATATCCAGTTCACCCCGATCAACTGGCAAACAGGATATTCAGCAAACAACCCACTCAACAACTCTGGTACTCCGTTAATTGTCGACCCGCAAACCGGTCAGCTGAGCGGTATACCCGAAGATTTAGGTCAATACGTGGTAGGTATTAAATGTGAAGAGTATCGGAACGGTGAAAAAATCGGGGAAATAGTTCGCGATTTCCAATTCAATGTCGTGGATTGTCCTCCAGCTGATGATGCTGCAATAGGACCTGTTACAGGGTGTTCAGGCAACACTGTCGATATGATCAATGCATCCTCTGCCGGCGCCACCGACTTCTATTGGGATTTCGGTGATGGAAATAACGTCCAGGCATACGAGCCTTCTCATACCTACCCTGGTATTGGTGATTACACCATTACACTCATTGCTCAGTACGGTACTGTCTGTGCAGACACTGCTACATACGAATTATCGATAGGTGGTGTTACGGCTCAATTAGATCCGCTGGATTCTACTTGTATAAATAGCAGCGTCAATTTTACGGAAAACTCAACTACAACTGGTAACATGGTTGTCGATTCATGGCAATGGGACTTCGATGATGGATCTCCCATCAGTAATGTTCCGAATCCGAGTCACAATTTTAACAGTTCAGGTGATTTAGATGTCGAGCTCGTTGTAGGTACTGACGCGGGTTGTTATGATACCATCACACAGCCTATTTTTATTCAGGCATTACCTGACGCGGACGTTGGGCCTGACACTACCGCATGCTTCAACAATCCCAACATCAGCTTAAACGGGGTGATTTCAAATGCATCTGGTGGAGTCTGGGTCGGTAATGGTGGTACATTTAACCCTAACACAACAGATTTAAATGCCAATTATGACCCAACACAGGCAGAGATTAACAATGGATTTACTGAACTGATTCTCTCATCCACTGGTAACGGTTTTTGCCCTTCTGATCAAGATACGTTGCGCATCGACTTTATTGACGGACCAACGGTCGATGCTGGTTCAGATATTGAAGTTTGTGCTGACACCAGTTCCGTGCCGCTATCTGCTACTTTCCAGTTCTCTGGAGGTGTAGAATGGTTTACAAGTATGGGAACAGGTAGTTTTACAGACCCGTTGGCTGCCAATACGAGTTACGTACCTTCGGCAGGTGATGTGGCTAACGATTCCATTAAAATCTACGTACAAACGGTGATCAATGGTAACTGCTTCGGCGATTTAGATTCACTTTGGGTTAAGTTTTTTGATCCTCCCACAATTTCTCTCGATTACCCTGATACTATTTGTGCTAACAACCCAGTTGTACTGGACGCTAACTCCACTACGGGTAGTGGTGTTTGGGGAACGACTGGTGATGGTCAATTTGGAACTGACACTTCAAACGCTACCGTTTACAACCACGGTCCAGGCGATTTAGCCTTCGGTGAAGTTGATCTTTACTTTGAGTCTATTAACAATGGAGGCTGTCAAATACAGCGGGACACAGTGAATATCACGGTACTCCCCTCTCCAGAAATCGACTTTGACCATTCAATGGTTTGCTACGGGAAAGAAACTGCATTTACGAGTGACGTCAACTCCACCGACCCGGTAGTAGATTACTCGTGGATCTATGATGGAAATGAATTCGCAACTGATGCCAACCCTTCACATATTATGCCTGACATTGATACAAATGACGTTACGGTTATTGTATTTTCGCAAAACGGTTGTTCTGATACGCTTACAAAACCCGTAGGCACTTATTACTTGCCGGATGTAGCTTTCAATACTCCAGCGCCTTGTCTTAATGGCGGTACGTCTTACTTTGATTCATCTTCGGTAGTTGGAAGCACTATTGTAGGATGGGACTGGAGCTTTGGAGATGGCGGCTTTAGTAATGAACAAGACCCTATACACCAATACGACGGTGCCGGTGATTTCAATGTTCAATTGTCTGTTACTACAGATCAGGGATGTGTTGACTCGTTAAGCAACCTCATCTCGATTTACCCTGGACCATCGGCAGCTTTTACAGCAAACCCATCCAACGCTTATGTTTTTGAAAACATTAACTTTTTAGATGAAACGACGAGTAATTTCCCACTTGTAGCATGGGACTGGGATTTCGAAGATGGTAATTTTTCTACAGACCAGAATCCAACGCACGATTTCGAAGAAGGTGGAGATTACGATGTGATGTTAGTTGTTGAGGACGAAAATGGTTGTTTAGATACGACCAAAAACATCGTCAATATCTATCTTCCACCAAATGTCCCTAGCGGGTTTTCACCTAACGGAGACAATAACAACGATTTCTTGTATGTTTACGGTGGGCCGTATGAAACACTTGAGTTTAAAGTTTACAACAACTGGGGTGAAGTTATATTTGAAACACAAGATGCCTCAATTGGTTGGGACGGTAAATACAAAGGTGTTGAACAACCTGTAGGCGTTTATGTGTGGACCGTTCGTGCCACTACTACAGATGGAGAAGAACATGAATTATCAGGAGATACATCACTAATCAGATAAGATTGAATTTATGAATTTATTCAGCAAATTTTTACTACTGTTCGCAGGCTGTTTTATAGGTCAGTTTGTAATCAGTCAGGATTTTCACTTGTCGCAGTATGATGCGGCGGCTTTGAATACGAGTCCTGCTTTGACAGGAATGTTTGAAGGAAAGCACCGTGTTCACATGCATTACAGGTCACAGTGGACCGCAGTATCGACGAAACCATTTACCACAGGAATGATTTCGTACGATAATCGTATCAATACGAAATGGAGTTGGGGGGTGCACGCCATCAACCAACGCGCGGGTGCCGCATCTTATAACGCAGCACAAATTCTACCTTCGCTCTCGTATAACATTCCACTGACAAAATCGAAGTTTCACCGATTGGCATTGGGAGTTTCGGCGGGTGCTTTTCACAAATCCTTTGATCAAAACGCATTGACATGGGGTTCACAGTATGAAGCAACGGCACAAGGTGGACAGTTTAATACTGGATTGAGCTCTGGTGAAAGTTTTCAAAACGCGAGTGTCATTCGACCTGATTTTAACGCAGGAGCAATGTACTTTTTCTCGGCACCCGGAGCTCGTATTAATCCATTTATTGGTGCAAGTGTCTTCCACTTATCAACGCCTGACGAATCATTCCTGGGTACGGAAAGCCGATTACCCATGCGTACTTTGATTCATGCAGGGGCGCGAGTAGGAATTACTGAACGTCTTTCTGTTCTCCCTAAAGTTTTCTTCCAAACGCAGGAAGGAGCTCAGGAAATAACAGCTTCCGCTTTGGCGCACTACCATTTAAGAGGTCCTGATGTGTTTCTCATTGGTGGTTTTACCTACCGTAATGCCGATGCTGCCATCGTCGACATAGGAGCTAAGTGGGGTCAATGGCAAGCTCGATTATCCTATGATTTTAATGTGTCTACACTCAAAGTAGCAACCAATGGAAGAGGAGCAACAGAATTGAGCCTTACCTATATAATATTTGAAAACATTAAGAATCCAATACCAACATGTCCACGGCTATGAGAAAACACTATACACTACTTATTGCACTGATTGTATCTATTGGTTTTGGATACAGTCAAACAAACAAAAGTTTGATTCGCTCGGGTGACCGAGAAATGGAAATGGAGAATTACGCTTCGGCCGTTTATTTCTATTCACAAGTAATTAATCGTCTGGCAGGTGGGAACGAAGAACAGATGTACCATCCCTATAGCGTCAATGCTTTTTATAAAGCAAACCCTAAAGGAGGACCAAAAGAATTTGAACCACCGGTCAATCCCAAAACAAGCGACGAACTCCTTGTACTCCACAAATTATCAGACGCCTACCGTTTAGTAAAAGATTATGAAAATGCTGAAAAATGGTACGCGGTGGCTGTGCAAAACCCGAAAGAGGAGTTTCCATATGCGCGTTATTTTTATGGGTATTCGTTGATGAAAAATGGTAAATATGAGTTGGCTAAAGAGCAATTCTCAAAAATGATGGAACAACTTGAAGAAGGAAACCTCTACTATGAATTATCACGAGAAAAATTTGGAAATTGTGATTTTGCCCTGGAAGACGAAGGAACCTTCACCAATGCAACGATAGAAATCTTAGATAGCACTATCAATAATGGTACAACATCTTTTGGGATGATGTATCACCGCGATGGACTCCTATTTTCTTCGGCACGTGAGGATACGACAGCCCCAGCGGAATATGAACATGCTGATAAAATTTACAACAGCGACGTATTTCTTACTGAACGAAAAAATAACGGTTCGTTCACTACACCGGAATGGTTTGAAGGTAACGTTAACTCTTCTGCCATTGAGGGAGGCGCATCATTATCACCGGATAAAAAAGCGATGTACTTCACACGTGTAAACCCGTTGAACCACTCTGAAACAGGGATTTACGTGACACGTTTCTTTAACGGTCGCTGGACAGAACCGTTTAAATTAGGCGACGATATCAATAAAGATGGTTTTAAATCGATGGCTCCGAGTATTGCCGAAGATGGAGAAACACTGTATTATTCTTCTAACCGACCCGGAGGTCAAGGTGGAATGGATTTATGGGTAACCACTATTACTGAAGACGGAGAAACCACTGAACCTGTTAATTTAGGTGAATTGGTCAATACTAAAGAAGATGAAATCACGCCTTTTTACCACTCTCCTTCGAAAACGCTTTATTTTTCGTCGGAAGGGCATATTGGGTTTGGCGGTCAAGATGTTTTCAAAACGACTATCAACCCAGTTACAGAATGGTGGGATGCTCCCGATAATATTGGAAAACCGATCAATTCATCACGTGACGATGCCTATTTCGTATGGGGGCGTGACATGCAGGAAGGTTTTTTCTCATCGGATCGCGATAACTGCGGCGAATGTGATTCGCTAAGAACGCTTAATATGCATTGTAACAGTATCTACAGTATTTCACGTCCAAATATTGAAATCACCATAAGTGGTTACGTATTTGATTTTGACACGGATGAACCGGTACCAAATGCCAGTGTTTCTTTCAAAGACGTTAGAGGTGAAATGGAAACGATCACACTGCAGGCAGATGAAGAGGGTTATTATGAACGTACGTTGAAAGTGAACGAAGAATATTTTATTAAATCGACAAAAGAAAAGTACTTTGCTGATGCGAATATTCAAAATACCTTAGGTGTAGTTGAATCCACCAATATCATGCAGGACTTCTATCTCACCAAAATACCAAGTGGTGAGATTGAAATCGAGGGTATTGAATACGATTTCGATGCTTCAACATTGCGCGATAAATCAAAGCAAGAACTTGATAAATTAGTGGAATTCCTCGAACTCAATGAGAACCTTAAGGTGGAAATACGATCACATACCGATGAACGTGGTAGAGCTTCTTACAATCTCGACTTATCTGAAAGACGAGCGCAAAGCGTAGTGGATTACCTCGTTGATCACGGTATTGACCGACAACGTCTGGAAGCCACGGGTCTCGGTGAAACTACGCCGGCCGTAATTGAGATAGATGGTGAAGAAGTGGAATTATCACCAGCTTACATACGATCGTTAAATGATGAAGAAAAACAAGAAGATTATCATCAAAGAAATCGTCGAACTGCTTTCAAAGTAATATCAGAATAATATTTTTGTGAAGCGTTAATTTAAACATTCAACAATGACAACAAAAGTAGGAGATAACGTAGATAAGACAGTCGGCATCGTCGCATACATTACGCTAATTGGCTTTATTATTGCCGTAGTCATGAACAGCGAGAAAAAAGGGAATGAGAAAAAATTTGGTGCATTTCACTTGCGGCAATCGTTAGGTATCATCATTGCCGCAATCGGGGTGATGATCGGTCTCGCTATTTTGGTAGCGATCCTTTCGGCAATCAGCTGGACACTCGGCGCAACTATAGCAGGTATTCTTTATCCCATCACTTATTTGGGTATCCTCGCTCTTGTTATCATCGGTATTATCAACGCGGCGAATGGGGAGCAAAAACCCTTGCCTGTAGTTGGTCCGTATATTCAGAAAATACTAGGTAAAACATTCGAATAGGTAAAGATTGAATTCAAAAAGATTAAAACCGCTTCAGTTTTGGAGCGGTTTTTTTACTTTTGCCTAAAATCATAATAAATGGCTAAAAAACCGAGCATACCAAAAGGAACACGCGATTTTCTGCCCACTGAAGTTCAACGAAGAAATTATATTTTCGGAACGATACGTCAGGCTTTTGAAAAATATGGATTTGCGCCAATCGAAACTCCTTCGTTTGAATTATCTTCTACGCTCATGGGCAAATACGGTGAGGAAGGAGATCGCCTCATTTTTAGAATTCTCAACTCGGGAGAAAAAGTGAAAAAAGCAGATATTTCGGCCCTCAACGAGGATAACCTACCCCGATTTGCCAATAGTATTTCTGAAAAAGCATTGCGTTATGACTTAACCGTTCCTTTTGCTCGATTCGTGGTTCAGCATCAGCACGAACTCACCTTTCCTTTTAAACGCTACCAAATTCAACCTGTATGGCGCGCAGACCGCCCGCAGAAAGGAAGGTATCAGGAGTTTTTCCAATGTGATGCTGACGTGGTGGGAAATGATTCCCTGCTTTTTGAAGTAGACTTTATCCAACTTTTTGATGAAGTTCTTACCGCGTTGCAGCTTCCCGATTTCTCGATTAAAATTAATAATCGGAAAATTCTTTCTGGAATTGCGGAAGTGACCCATGAAGAAGATCATATCGTGACAATGACAGTTGCTATTGATAAACTGGATAAAATTGGGCAAGAAGGCGTAGAGAACGAACTGCGCGAAAAAGGTATTAGTGAAAAGGCCATAACGGCTATTCGTCCGTTATTTAAATTGACGGGTAATAACGAAGAAATGATCGGGTTTATGCGCGATTTTCTTAAGACGAGTGAAGTGGGTACACAAGGGGTTCAAGAGCTCATTGAGGTCTTTGAAAAAACGAGTTTACTTGGTCTCGAGCGTGGTAATCTCGAATTTGATGTGACCCTTGCCCGCGGATTAAACTATTATACTGGAGCTATTTTTGAAGTCAAAGCAAACGGGGTCAACATCGGTTCCATTTGTGGCGGCGGACGTTACGACGACCTCACTGGTCTATTCGGCAAGAAAGGACTGTCAGGTGTCGGAATTTCCTTTGGTGCTGACCGCATTTATGATGTACTCGAAGAGCTCGAGTTATTCCCGGATGATATTGGTCATGAATTGGATTTGTTTTTCGTCAACTTTGGGGAACGCGAATCACTTTACTGCTTGCCGATTATTAAAAAACTGAGGAATGCCGGGTTAAAAACAGAGATATATCCCAGTGACGCCAAACTCAAGAAACAATTCAAATATGCTGATGATCGAAAAGTTCAATACACCGCAATAGCAGGACAAAGCGAAATTGACAATCAATCAATCACATTAAAAAATATGCAGACGGGACACCAGGAAGAACTTCATCTCGATGCACTCTACAAAAAGTTTTCCATTGCATGAATACTTTCAAACTCAATCAACAACAATATTCAATAGAAGTACTCATAGATGTACTAGAATCCACTAAAACTGTCGAACTGGGAGAGCAAGCGAAGACTGACATCCAAAAGTGCAGAGACTACATCAATCGCAAAATGGCCAGTTCAGACGACCGTATTTATGGAATTAATACAGGTTTTGGATCGCTTCACGACCAATCTATTTCTCCGGAGGAACTCGCCCATCTTCAAGTGAATCTCGTTCGATCGCACGCTTGCGGTACGGGTCAAAAGGTTCCAAAGCGCATCGTCAAGCTTATGTTGCTACTTAAAGCCATTGGTTTACATTACGGACATTCAGGTGCCCAGATCGTGACTGTTGAACGTCTGCTCTATTTTTTTAATCACGATATCATTCCAGTTGTTTATGAGCAGGGAAGTTTAGGAGCCTCTGGTGATTTGGCTCCTTTAGCGCACATTGCACTCGCTTTAATTGGTGAAGGTGAAGTTCATATTCAAGGCCAGGTTCAACAAACACAGGAAGTTCTCAAAGCTCACGGTCTCGACCCCATACAACTTCAATCGAAAGAAGGATTGGCCTTATTGAATGGAACCCAGTTTATGAGTGCGTATTTAACGCATACCGTTATGGAAAGTGAGCGACTTATTCGATTTGCCAACCATACTGCAGCCTTATCACTAGAAGCGTTTGACGGTCGTCAGGAACCCTTTCAAGATAATGTCAATTCCATTCGCAATCAAAGTGGTCAAATTGAGATCGCCGTTCAAATGCGTTCAATTTTGGAAGGTAGCCAATTGGTTGAACAACCCAAAGCGCATGTACAGGATCCCTATTGTCTGCGCTGTGTACCACAAGTTCACGGTGCCAGTCTTGACGCCATCAATTATGCCAAGCGCATTGTTACTCAAGAAATAAATGCCGTCACCGATAATCCGACCGTCTTTCCCAACGAGGACGAAGTTATTTCAGCAGGAAATTTTCACGGTCAACCCCTGGCGATCACGATGGATTTCCTTGCCATTGCTTTAGCAGAATTAGGCAGTATTGCTGAACGTCGTATTTATAAACTACAGAGTGGAAAACGTGGATTACCGGCTTTTTTGGTAGCTAATCCAGGACTCAACAGTGGATTCATGATCGCTCAATACACAGCTGCATCCATTGTGAGTCAAAATAAGCAACTGTGTACCCCATCATCCGTGGATTCCATTGATTCATCAAATGGTCAGGAGGATCACGTCAGTATGGGAGCCAATGCAGCTACAAAACTGTATCGCATATTAGAAAATGTACAGCAAATTATTGGTATTGAACTGATGACCGCCGCACAGGGAATTGAATTTCGGGGAGTAGATCAAACAAGTTCTTCGCTCCAGCAGCTCCATGCTGATTTCCGTGCAGTCATTCCTTTCATCGATAATGATGCTTACATGTCCGATATGTTACGCCAGTCCAAAGCTTTCGTGACTGAGCAGTCAAAGGAAAGATAGCATGCTATCCAACACATTTATTTTTGGAGAGCGGTCATTTCTTTCCTGCAATGGCATGTACAAAAGCAATACTTTAAAAAAACCA
>CAYFTH010000072.1:0-16376 GCA_964346075.1 uncultured Fluviicola sp.
ACATCGCAAATCATTCAGTCAACTACAGTAGGTAATGGTTTTATGATTTATGATGCCGATAATAATCAAACGCCAACGCCTGGAGGAGGTTTTTTTGATCATGTGGGTTGGTTAGAAACCCCCGTGATTGATTTTACGGGTTACTCAGATCTTACATTAATATTCCAGCACACTTACAGATCATGCTGTGCTCAAGGTTTTGAACCACAAGTGGAGGTTTCTGATGATGGCTTTGCTACATCGGAAGTCTACGGTGCAGGAATATCAGGTGTAGGAATGAATGATGCAGCACCTACATCAATCACAAAAATAGATTTAAGTAATTTCATCGCTAATGCTACGAATCTCGCAAACGTTCAAATTCGTTTTCTATTTGATGGTTCTGGTGGAACATCACATTATTGGTGGCAACTGGATGATGTCGCGATCGTTGAAACGTTTGAAAATGATTTAGCCCTTCGAGAATATTACCTGGCTTCAGGAACGCTCAAGATCCCTTATCACTACGTACCAACAAGTCAACTTGTCGATGTGGAGTTTTCCGCACTCATAGAAAATAAAGGGATCGATCCGCAGACAAATTCATCACTCAGTGTCGTGACGGATGATGGGGTCAATCAAAACAACTTTACTTCAGCAGGAGCAACTATCAACCCAGGAAACACGGATTCGCTCGTTACTTCAACGAATTGGCTACCCAGTGGTACTCCCGGTACCGATTATGATATCACTTTAACAGCTACTCAAACAGAGACTGAGCAAGAACCTTCAGACAATGTTCATACCGATGTGTTTTCTGTAACTGACAGTGTATATTCCGTAGATAACGGCGAGTTAACAGGCGCTATTGCAAATTTTGCCGGCAACAACAATCAGGAATTTTCAATTGGGAACACGATGGAAATTATGCAGGATACTTATATCACTTCCGTATCTGTTTTCGTTATGGATCGAGCTGATTCTGAAACACAGGCCATCAAAGGAGAAGTTTATTTATTTGATGGGACGAACTACGTATTTTTAGGAGATACGGATTATTATGTTTTGCAGTTAAGTGATCTCGGCACAATGGTTACATTACCATTGACCACTCCTCTTCAAGTGTCAACGGGCGATCAAATACTTGTAACAGCAGGACATAACGGATCCGGAAACGCTAACATTGATGATGTTGCTTTTGGTATGGCACAATCTGTTCCCGAAGGGGTTGTGGTTGGTAGTGATTCCAACGGACAGTTTGCAACGCTCCTCAGTCCCAATTCCATAATGGTGCGTGCTAATATTGATCCGAACCCAACTTTTGATGCTCCCATTGTCACGAATGTCGTTGCTTCTGATATTTCTAACAATGGTGATGGGAGTGATCTCGAGGTAAGTTTTGACACTCCAAATGATGAGTCAAATATTGCCAATTACTGGGTTGTAGCAACTGACACAGGTGTTACACCTAACGATGCTGCAGATCCGCTCACTTTCTTCCAAACAGAAGGCAAACAAATTACTCCTAACGGCGCCGATCATACTGTAAACTTTATTGCAGGAGATGACTATTTCTTTCTGAATAACGGGAACTTGACACCAGAACCCATTGTAGAAGACACTACGATGGAGGTTTGGGTGTACGTTGAAGGTCAGAATGGATACAATGATGTGTTCGCTGCGTCAAACACCATAACTCTTCAGTCAGATGCTCCTAATGTTTCGAACATCCTAGCATCTGATATTTCTGATAACGGAAATGGAAGCGATCTGGAAATCACATTTGATGTCCCGAATGACGAGTCTTTCGTGGCCAACTACTGGGTTCTTCCCACTGCGCCAGGAGTAACACCCAATGATGCAGGTAATCCCTTGACATTTTTCCAAACGGAAGGCAAGCAAATCACACCTAACGGTAGTAATCATACCGTAAACTTTAACGCGGGAGATGTCTACTTTTATCTGGACAATAGTAATCTGACTCCTGAACCCATTGTAGAAGACACAACAATGATTGTTTGGGTCTATGTTGAAGGGCAAAATGGTGCAAGTGATGTGTATGAGTCGTCGAATAATATCACCTTAACTTCCTCCAATGTTGGAGTCAACGGACATAAAATCACAACAGTCAATGTGTACCCTAATCCAGCCAAGGACAAACTATTCTTTGAGGTACCGAATTCCGGAAGTACGATAACGATTACATCTGTTGCCGGACAGCAAGTTATTTCGAAATCAATAGAAAATAATGTTGAAAAAATAAATACTCATGCTTTAAGTAATGGTGTTTACATCTATTCAGTTCAGGACAGCGCAGGGAATGTCATCAAATCAAATCAATTGGTGATCAGCAAATAAGTTGCTCACTTTTCAATTATCAAAAAGCGATCTCTTGTGAGGTCGCTTTTTTTATTCTTCATCCGAAATAACACACGCTGTTCACTATCCTTTTTGTTTATGCTTGTTGCGTTAAACCCGATGATAAATTGACCCTTATTTTAGCTCCATAAACCAATCTTATTCTTCAATCAGAAATCAAGTAAGCTATCGTTGAACACCTTATCCTTATATATTAATTATTGATGATGTTCAGAAACATTGGCGATTTACCCGTAAGAAGGCTTCTCAACTAGTCATCGTTCGTACAATAAACGCTCGGTAATCGCACTAATATATTAAGCAACGATCATGGAATCGGGTCTTTGATTTAAACAGTCAGAAGTTCAACGAATCTCAACTGTCCTAAAACATCACTAACTTTTACCGCTCTTCTTCTGATTGTTTTTAACAAAAATATGTTTTGAGCGGCTATTTGGAGCCTGACGTTCTTCGATGGTAAAATCCCCAATTGAATCGATCAGTGGTGTCAATTTATAGAAACCAAAATTACGCGGATCGAAATTGGGTTGCTTTTTATTAATTAAAGAACCTACGTCACCCAAAAAAGCCCAACCGTCATCATCTGCACAATCGTAGATGGACTGACGGATCAGTTTAATAATCTTAGGTGTGACATTTTGAACAGCACGTTTCTGCTGTTTCTTATTTTTAGGTCGTTTGGTATCTTCGTCTTCTTCATGAAGAATTTCCAGATAGATAAATTTATCACATGCTACAATGAAAGGATCAGGCGTTTTTTGTTCACCAATACCGATCACTTTTTGACTCGACTCGCGCAATCGCGTCGCTAACCTGGTAAAGTCAGAATCAGAAGAAACGAGACAAAAACCATCCGTTTTACCCTCATAGAGGATGTCCATAGCATCAATAATCATTGCAGAATCTGTGGCATTTTTCCCCTGCGTGTAACCATACTGTTGGATAGGCTGAATGGCATTTTCCAGTAAAATGTTTTTCCACTTCGATAAGTGTGGCTTCGTCCAGTCACCATATATGCGCTTAATAGATGGAATGCCATATTTCGCAATTTCTTCCATCATTTCCTTGATATACTTACTCGGTATGTTATCACCGTCAATTAAAACGGCTAAATTCAAATCTGTCTTCATTGTATCATCTCCTGTTATTTCCAAAACTGCCACCACTTTTTCTGTTTACCATTTTCGGGAACTTCATCGTCCTCATCTTTGTTTTCAGCACCTTCCTCTCCTACCGTTCTAATTTCATTTCCATACTCGTCATAAACATGTTCCTCGATCAGTTTATCGCGCTTATATACGGCTTCACGTTTTATTTTATCATCTGGAAAACGCTCCATAAATTCGCCGTGTTTTTTTCCTCTTCTGTAATTCTCGATACTTTGAATGTGTCCTTGAATATAAAACGTTTTAAAAGCACCATCTTTCGTCCCCGAATCCCATAGCTGTGTTTTCATCAAGCTGCCATCATTATAATAAAATTTCCAGTTTCCATCCTTTTCTCCCTCGTCATACTCAAGTTCCTGAAGTGTATTTCCATCACTATTGTAGACGATAAAAGCACCGTGTAACACCCCTTCTTGATAATGCACTTCCTTTTTCAGCTTAGAACCCGGAAAATATTCTTTTTTCACACCATGAAGACGTCCTTCTTTATACTGCTCTATTTTGAGGGTATCGTTCTGGTAAGTGTTATATTCAATTTTTTTCTCAGCATTGCCTATTTGTACTTTCAAGGTTTTTGTACCTACCTGATGTTGTCTGTAAAAAATGGATTTTCCGTGCTTTTCACCGTTAAAGTAATTGATCTTCCAGGCAACTAAACCACTGGTGTCATTGTAGAATGTCCATGTTCCATTTTCAACACCTTCTATGTGAGTGCGCACCACCTGAGGACATCCCGATTGATAGTAGGTTGTATCTGTTCCATCCACCAATCCGTTATTGAAATGAACGAGTCGTTGTCTAATCCCGTTGCGGTGACATGTTTCGCAATCACCGTTATAAGGTGCTCCTGAGGAGCGCGTCCTCACTATTCGGGAGTTGGGATCTTGTTCAAGTTTTTGATTGCAGTCAACAATATTATCGCGTTCGTCACACTCCCAATCGACATAACGTTGACCGAGGCGCTCGAGTGATTCCTGGAAGCATGGACCTCTTTTAGATTGAGTGGCATTAATTTGTGCTTGAGTAAAACCAGCAGAAAACAGTAAAATAAGAATGACTAACCAATTCCTCATGAATCTTGATTTTTTAAGCCTTCAAAAGCGTCTTTCATCTCTTCATACACGGGCACGGTCTGTTGTGATTCGAAGTCGAAACAAACTAACTTTGAGCTACCCGTACAACGCAAGTCACTATCTACAGTTAAACGATAATCCAATGTAATGCTTTTGGTTCCCATAGCATTTAAATGTAAGGAAATTTCTGGTTGATCATACAATAATACTGGTTTTAAATAAGTCACTTCATTTTTTACCAGTAAAATACCATTTTTTTTATAGTCCCAATCTTTTCCTATTAATTGTTCAAAATAGTGCATTCGAGCTTGTTCAAAATAGCTTAAATAGACGGCATTATTCACATGGCCCATCAAATCACAATCTCTAAATCGAACCGTTACTGTTGCAGGATTTATCATTTTTTATCGAGTTTTGCATAAATAGAATTATTACTCACATATTCAGGAACAATCTTTTTCATTTGTCGGACCATACTCTCATTATTTTGTCCATCGAATAGATTTAAGAGTTCGTCAATATTCGAAATACATGCTTCCTCCGCTTCGCGATTTAACGCAATTAAAATTTGTGGATGATGTGTCGGCTTGGTATTTTCTTCATTAGCCAGCATTTCTTCATATAATTTTTCACCGGGCCGTAAACCAGTTATTTTTATCTGAATATCTTTTCCTATTTCAAGTCCAGAGAGTCGTATCATTCGTTTGGCCAGATCAATAATTTTTACGGACTCCCCCATATCAAATACAAAAATCTCTCCTCCATGACCCATTGCTCCAGCTTCAAGCACCAATTGACAGGCCTCTGGAATAGTCATAAAAAAGCGGGTAACTTCCTCATGAGTAACTGTTATCGGTCCGCCCCGATCAATTTGCCTTTTAAATAATGGAATTACCGATCCATTAGAGCCCAATACATTTCCAAAACGAGTGGTAACGAACTGCGTCTCTGACAGCTTATTTTTAGCTTGCGCATAGATTTCTGCTATGCGTTTGGAAGCACCCATAACATTCGTTGGATTCACTGCTTTATCCGTGGAAATCATCACAAATTTAACCACGTTAAATTCATGAGAAAGGTCGACGAGATGTTTTGTTCCTAAAATATTAGTACTAATAGCCTCAGAAGGATTTTCCTCCATTAACGGTACATGTTTGTATGCCGCAGCATGAAAAACCATCTCCGGATTGAACTTTTCAAAAAGACGATGCATGCGATGGTAATTTCTAACATCTCCGATCACCAATTCTACAGATTCATCCAGCTCATTTCCAATGAGTTCATTTTGAAAGTCATAAAGATCAGATTCAGCCTGATCCAGGATGATTACTTTGCGAGGGTTATACGTCACTACCTGACGCACGATACCACTTCCAATTGAACCTGCTGCTCCTGTTATGAGTATCACCTTATCGTGGATCTCATTTTTAATTTTGGCAACATCCAGATGGATTGGATCCCTGCCCAACAAATCATCAATATTTACTTTTCGAATTTGTTTTGAACTGAATTCACCGTTGATCCACTTTTTGAAGCTGGGTACGCGTTGAACATTTACATCGTAATGTAAACAAATATCAACAATACGAGAAGTATTTTGCTTTTTAGGATGTTGAATAGCTAATATTAACTCATTAATATCTAGCTTATTAATGAGTTGTTTTATTTTTGCTGTATGGTAGATATCAACTCCTTCCAACCGATTGCCCGAAAGTTTTTTATTGTCATCGATAAAGCCAACGACCTTTGTGGGCATTTGAAAATCTTTTTCGATGGTTCGCTTCGTGATCAGACCAGAAACGCCCGCACCGTAGATCAAAATATTTTTAACTTCTTTCTTCGTTGGTTTATTCAACTCGTAATGATAAATCTTTACCGTAAAACGAAACCCGATCAATAGCATTAGCGAAGCCAGAAAATCTACGAGTAATACTGAAGTCGGCAATAAAAAGCGACCGTCCCAATAAAAATGTCTGATCCAACCAGCTGCCATTATAAAAAAAGATGATGTAAGAACGGCAAAAAATATTCTTCTAACATCTTCCAGCGAAGTATGACGTACCAGTCCTTTATGGATTTTAAAAAGGAAAAACACGACAAGTTTTACTGAAAAAATAATCGGCAGTACTCCTTTAAGTAGCTTCCATTCGCGCTCAATAGTCATTTCATCGCTATAAACATCGAACCGCACAAAATAAGCAATTGCCAAAGCTAAAGCACACAAGATTAGATCAATTAAGATGATGATCCATCGAGGAGTACTCGATAAAGGTAGTTTTATAAATGTATTTCGTAATCTTGCATTCATCGTTTCAGCATACGTTATTAGCACCAAACAACGGATAAAAAGTGGTGATGGTTGTTAAAAAGGGCGTTTATTCATATTTTTCTTTCAAAGCTTGAGTCATGTGATTAAACAGGTTGGTCATTGGTTTTTTTACCATCATTTTAAGAAATGCATTCACTTCGCCTTCAAAGTCTATAAAACCTTCTGTTTGATTACCATTTTCTTCCATAAAGATTACCAGTTCAAAAGGGAAAGGTGATTGTTCTCCTGATTCCATGACGATCTTTTCGTTTTTTACAATCTCTTTTTGAACAAGAGATATGGTTACGCCAGCTTGAACTTTAAATGAACATTGCTGTTCATCACCCTGAAAATCTTTCACTT
The DNA here is from genome assembly GCA_964346075.1 of uncultured Fluviicola sp. Lineage (GTDB taxonomy): Bacteria > Bacteroidota > Bacteroidia > Flavobacteriales_D > Crocinitomicaceae > Brumimicrobium. The sequence continues at coordinate 7,269 of CAYFTH010000072.1, forward strand.
CTCCTTTGGGTAATAACTCTCCAACATTTTCAGCATTGGCTAAAAAATTGAACACCTCCACAACCGGTGCATTGATTGTTGATTTTTCGCTTTTAATATTCATTTTATTAAATTTTACTGTTCCCATGTATCGGGCGAAAGTCTCCATTCACGCAATGAATCGATATCTTTTTTTGCCACTGCTCCCTGTTCGAGGGCTTTGTCGATCAATATTTCATAATTTGACAATGAACGCACTTCACAATTAGCCGCTTCAAAGTTCTTATTGGCAACTCGAAAACCGTAATTAAAGATGGCAACAACACCTTTCACATTCAATTTCGCCTCTCGCAACGTATTTACAGCTTTAATACTGCTTCCTCCCGTTGATATTAAATCTTCAATGACCACGACGTTATGACCTTCCTGAAAATCACCTTCAATCTGATTTCCCAGACCGTGTTCTTTAGCAGACGAGCGCACGTAAACAAAAGGCACCCCAAGTTCCTGTGCTACTAAAGCACCATGGGCTATACCTCCTGTAGCTACTCCTGCTATTATATCAGGTTTTCCAAATTCATCTAAAATGAGTTGTGAATAGCTTTGACGAATAAAGGTTCGAACATTCGGATAGGAAAGTGTCTTTCTATTATCACAATAGATAGGTGATTTCCAACCAGATGACCAAGTAAAAGGATTTCCAGGACGAAGTTGAATCGCTTTGATTTGTAATAAAAATTCGGCTATCTTTGTAGCGTTGTCAATGTCTTTAATCATGTGTGCAAATGTATAAAGTTTTTATCGATAATAATTCAATCCAATTCAAAAAGCGTGCAAAACGCACGTCGAACATACCACCACAATTTACGCCGAGACTCGATTCCGATCAATTTACGGCCTTCCAACATCATTTAAACTCTATTGAGGATGATGTTTCTTTTATAGCAGACAACATCGATCCAGAGCAATTGATCCAGGAGTATTTTTGCGAATTCAACTATATTGAAGCTGCAGGTGGACTCATTTATAATCCCCTGCTCCAAAAACATTTATTCATAAAAAGATGGGGACGATGGGATATCCCCAAAGGTAAAATTGAGCAAAACGAATCACCAAAAGTTGCCGCCATTCGAGAAATCCAGGAAGAATGTGCACTCGATCAAGTCCTTATTATCGACGATCTCATTAATACTTATCACGTCTACAATGCTTATGGTGACTACTGGCTTAAGAAGACGCATTGGTTCATCGGAATAACGCAAGAACAAAATGTTGCTCCTCAACTCGATGAAGATATTCAAAGCGCAGAGTGGCTATCGGACAATGATATTCCTAAGGTCGTTGAATCTACTTATCGCTCCAATCGTGAAGTGATTGAAGAATACATGTCTAAGTTGCAGACTATAAAAACGTAAAATGACTGATGCTGCTATGTGTAGTCGCCATTCGGGCGAAGTGCGTTGTTAACGATAGTATGACGCAATTATTAATTGTAAATAGATCACTTTTCATTAGATAAACTCAAAATCAACGCGTCTATTTTTCTGTTTCCCTGTCTCTGTTTTATTCGTTTCGATCGGTTGCTTTTCTCCTTTGAAGTCAATTTCTAATTTTTCAGGATCTACACCTTTTTGTTCAAAATAATCTTTTATAGCTTGAGCTCTGCGCTCTGAAAGACCAACATTGTACTCATCTGTACCCACAGCATCAGTATGACCTATAACTTTAACACGTAAATCGTGAATTCCTCCCAATATACGAGCGAGACGATCCAGAAACTCATAATGCTCTTCGCGTATTTCGGAGCGATCATGATCGAAATAGATGGGTTCAAATTCAAAACTCTCTTGTTCTTCCTTGAGAATCTCAGGAGCAGGATACCCTTTTTGATAATCTTTTATAAATTGCTTCTTCCACCGGTGTGTTCCATTCCTCTTTTTACTTGTGTTAAAAGTGTCATCCGTCCTAAACAGAACGATTTTTCCTAAGGTATTTCGGCAATCACTACTTTTAAAAGTGCCTTTTAAATATCCTGTTGAGTCGATATACCGCAAATTATAATCCAGTTTACAAGTTGGTGCATTTCGATCGTTACTCGAATTCCTGACATAATCCTCTGTTAATTTAATGGCGTCGGCCTCACCGTTTTTTCCCTCAAAAGATTTTACCGCCATTATCTCTTGGTCGAGCAACTCAATACGCGTTCTTCCCTTCCACTTGCCATCATTTTTATCCAGTTTTAAATAGAATACATCTGACTTATCAACAGTCTGATTCGCCTGTTGAATAAAACCTTTCCAGTTTCCAATTAAACTTTGCTGGTTCCAACTCATCAGCGCCCAACATACAAATAGCAATATCAGCAGCGATCGAATCATAATATTGAGTTATTCGTAAGAAATCAAAAAATGTTCCAAAATAGAAGGACTAATTTTTTCGTTTGTGGAATGTTATATTTGCAATGTGAAAAGATATCTCGTCATTCAAACGGCTTTTATTGGTGATGTTATTTTGTGCACACCTGTGATCACAGAGTTAAAACGACTCTATCCAGATGCGCATATAGATATGGTGGTCAGAAAAGGGAATGAATCTCTGGTTGCCAATCACCCCGATATCTCTCAATTATTTGTTTGGAACAAAAAAAAAGGTAAATACAAATCACTGTTACAAACAATACGTGCCATTCGAAACTATAAATATGAAGAAGTTATCAATTTACAACGCTACGCAAGTGCCGGGCTTATCTGTCGTTTCACAAAGGCTAAACATAAAGTCGGTTTTGAAAAAAACAGCTTTCCATTCATTTATTCCAGACGAGTTCCCCATCAAATTGGCGACGGTACCCACGAAGTAGAACGTAACCTTTCAACCATTGCTCACCACAAAGGTGCACGCGCTAAGGTTCGACCTCAGATTTGTCCGAAGGAGGAGGATAAACGCACGGTTGAAACCTACAAAACGAATCGTTATTACTGTATCGCACCAGCTTCTGTCTGGTACACCAAGCAGTTACCCATAGAGAAATGGATTGAACTTTGTCAGTACCTTTGCAAAAAAGGAATTGTTTATATTGTTGGAGGACCAGCTGATCAAAATCTAGGTGAGCAATTGCAAAATGCTGTCAACCATCAAAACCTTCACAACCTCTGCGGTGAACTGACGCTTTTGGAAAGTGCTGCACTCATGAAAGATGCCGTCATGAATTACGTGAATGATTCGGGGCCTATGCACTTAGCTTCTGCTGTCAATGCTCCCACACGCGCATTCTTTTGCTCCACCATTCCAGAATTTGGATTTGGTCCCTTAGCTGAGGATGCTAAAATCATTGAAACAGCGCAAGAATTACCTTGTCGTCCTTGTGGATTACATGGGTACAAAGCATGTCCGAAAGGTCACTTTAAATGTGGGACTACCATAAATATAAAATCAATCGCCGTTGACCAATAGGCTTAGTTTTCTTCTCTTTACTGCCCATGCATATACATGGAATCACTACTGTCCTATAAAAATTTAGAACTCTCATTTCATTCGAGGTGACGCTAGTTAAACAGGGGGGCGTGGTAGTGTGATGTATAACACCATTCTTTTGTAGACGTTAATCGCAATACAAACCTATCACCAAGAGATACTGAATGAACCAAAAAAAGGGCCGTTTTCTAAAAACAGCCCTTTTTCAAAAATTTATATTATAGTATTCTATTAATTCAGTGTCACTTTATGTGTTATCATTTGATCATCTGTTCTGAAAATCAATGTGTACACACCAGTTTCAAAGGCAGAGAGATCAATCATGTTTGAATCTTCTGCATTGAGTGACTTTACGTTCACAACTTGACGTCCAAGCGCATCAATCACACTTACCTTTACCTCTTGATCAAAACCTGAGAATGAAATATTCACTATACCATTTGTCGGGTTTGGATATACCTGGAGGACATCAGGCAATGATTGTGTTGAAACACTTGTTGTGTCCAGTTCGAAATTACCCTGACCACTCGTACTGCAACCGTCTTCATTGGTTACCGTCACAGTGTACTGACCACTTTGAGTCATTGTTATGGAGTTGCCAGTTCCCACGCTCGAACCATTGAGGAACCATTCTGCCGATTCCCCCGGCTGCAAGCTGACAGAAAGAACGTTTCCAGACTGTGTAATTGCCGGAACCGCTGGCGCACTCAAAACGTTAATCGTAATCGTTTCTGAATCCACACCACAAGCATTAGAACCTTCAACGGTGTAAGTAGTTGTAGATCCAGGAGTAGCAACAACATTTGCACCAGTTACAGCGTTGAGTCCTGTACCCGGTGTCCAGGAATAGCTGTTCCCTCCAGCCCCTGTCAGGACGGTTGAATCACCGCGACAAATGGTCATATTCGAAGCCGAAACGGATACGATCGGAGCCTCCTCCACAGTTATTGCAATACTAGACGTATTTGTACATCCAGTTGCAGATTCACCCGTCACATTATAAACGGTACTCGTCGTAGGTGAAACAGTATGCGAAGCACCAGCTCCCAAACCGTTATCCCACGTGTACGTATTTGCACCATTCGCATTTAACGTAACTGATTGTCCTGGACAAATCGTCGTCTGCGTAGCTGAGGCATTAACTGTAGGTGCCGATTCAACAGTGATTGTAACCGATTCGGTATCATTGCAACCAGCTCCGTTCGAACCAGTAACTTGATACGTCGTAGTCGCTTGCGGAGAAACGGTTTTTGACGAACCTGAACCCAAACCATTGTCCCAACTGTAACTGTTTGCACCACTTGCAGCCAGCTGAACAGACTGCCCTTCGCATATCGTTGTATTCGGAGCATTTATTGTAACAGTAGGCTGTGTATTTACAGTAATTTCATTGGTGAAAGTTGTCGTTTCAGTACCATTATTATTCGTTACTTCAAGAATCACATCATAAGTACCTGCCGTGTTATACGTTACCGACGGGTTCTGAACGGTTGATGAACCAGGTGTTCCTCCGGGGAACGTCCAGTTCCAACTTGTAATGTTAGCCGTAGACTGATCCGTAAAGTTCACCGTACCACCCTCACAAACAGTCGTATTATCTGCATTAAAGCCAGGTACAGGTGGGTCACCAGAAGTAACCCCGTCAATATTGATGTTATCGACATACAAGTTATTTCCAACTGTCCCGGCATTGAAAGCTTCAAACTTGATTAGCACTTCCTGACCGGCATAAGCATCTAAGTTAACCGTAAAACACGATGCACCAACACCACCTGAAAAACACCAATCATCTGCCACTGCTGGAGTAAAATCACTTGCGTCAGTTGTCTGCGTTGCAAAAGAACCAGAACCATCTTCGGCTTGGGCGAACTCACGATTCCAGGACGCTCCACAGTCTGTTGACACATAAACGATTAAAGAATCCGCCGCATTTTGATTTTCACGTCTGTAAGCATGATCAAATGTTAGATCAACACTTGTATACCCTCCGAAATTAAGTTTTGGAGAAATCATACCATCTCGACGAGCTGTTTGCTGATAGTTAAAGAAATCCAGTTTTGCTGCTTGAGAACCTGGTGTGATTCCCCCTACAGTAAATAGTTCCCAGGTTATGAGATCATCAGGATTATCAATTGTCCAGAGGCCGCTGCTGAAAACATTCGTTTCAAAATCTTCTGTAAATGGTAAAGCATATGCAGAAGTTTTTACACTATAATCTTTAGACATTTCATCATTCGAAGGAGTATCATCTGATTGTCCGTTAGGATTTGAAGTATAAGCCGTCAAAGTTACATTTCCGGTACCGGCACCAATTGAAGGTAAAGTCACAACATCAGTCTGATTAGGACTCAGATTACCGGTCCAGGCAAACGTTTGTGTACCTCCAGTGGTTTGATAATTAATGGTAGCAGATGTTAGTGGATCATTTCCGAAATTTCGAATCACTACCTCTGGGGTAATTGTCGATGTACAAACAACGTTACTGGGATTATTAATTACAGAAATACCAGCATCATTGAAATTATTGGGCTGTGAAATACAAAATTGGTGTTGAGCACTCGAACCAAAGTCGGCATTCGTCGCCGTCATATCAAACAGAATGTTTCCATTTGCGTCAGTCATTTGATAATCACCATCAACAGAACAATTATTCCATTGAGAACCATTCATCCCGTCACCATAATCGTCCATGATAGTAAACGTATAACAACCAGCACCCAGGCAAAATGATTCTACAACCGTTTGTATTCCTGAACCGTCTTGGTAACCTCCGCCTGATTGAACGACTGCATTTCCATTGTTGTCATCAGTCACCTCCCAGGTAATTTCTGAGGCATAACAGTCGAGATCCAACTGTAAGTCCACAATCTGACCATTTCCATTAAGTGAGAACGTTTCAGTCAACAGGTCATTAGCTGGATTTTGATCCGCCACACCATTAGGATTTGATGTTTCAGCTTCAAAAGTATAATTACCGTTAGTACCTGATTGTGAAGGCAACACCACATTTTCTGTAGCACTTGAAGCTAAACTCCCCGTCCATGAAAATGTTTGGGGTGAACCATTCCAGTCATATGTTATCGTTACACTGGTCAGTGTCGCACTCCCATAGTTTCTCAACACTACTTCTGGTGTGAAGCCATTCGAACACAAAGCACCAACGGGCTCGATAATATCTACGATAGCTGCGTCATTCTGGGCAGAAAACGAACTTGCACAATTCATCGCTGCATTTGCATTAATACGACCAGCTCCTAACTCGCCCACGTAATTCGGGTTTTGAGCATCAATATTATCGGCACTTGAATAAAGACAATTTAACAAATCTGTTTGTGTTGCATTTGGCGCATGTGATTTCATTAAACCAACTAATCCAGCGACTAAAGGCGAAGCCATTGATGTTCCTGATTTTGGGCCATACCCCGACCCTTCAATAGTGCTAAGTATATTCGATCCTGGAGCAGCTATATCGATCCACGTCCCGTAATTAGAGAAAGATGATTTTCCATCAGTATCATTCGTTGAGGCTACAGAAACAACGTTATTGTATCCCGCTGGATAAAACTGTGTTGAAACATCATCATTACCCGCAGCTGAAATTAAAATAGATCCGGCATTCCATGCATTCGTGCATACGTTTTGACCGTAATTAGACGATCCACCGCCTCCCCAGGACATATTAATGACATCAGCACCATTATTCGCGGCATAAACTATACCGTCATAACCACTGGTTAAAGATCCAGTACAATCACCAATTTTTATCGGCAAAACACTTACATCATAACCGATGGAAGCGATACCTGTATTGTTATTAGTCTCTGCACCCACAATACCTGAGACATGCGTACCGTGTGAACCATTATTCGAACCGCAAGGCCTTGGATCATTATCCTGGTCGACGGCATCATAACCTCCAACCATCTTGTTGGTAAGATCTGGATGATCTACATCAATTGCATTGTCCGTGACAGCAACAACAATGTTGGGATCACCTGTGTTGAAATCCCAGGCTTGTTCTGCTGCAATTTGAAATAGCGCCCATTGATTCGTTTGATCAAAAGAAGGATCGTCTGGTGTCAATGTCGTATAATGCAACTCTTTGAGCTCCGCATATTCTATCGCGTCATGACTTTTGAGTTTACTGATGACATCGTTCACCTTATACATGTCCTCAAGACGAATTTGATACGTACGATTCAATTTACGATCATCTAAGTGTGGATGTAAATGACGTACTTCTTCAATTTCAAATTCACTCAAGTACTGAGCAAACAAGTCGTGATTTTCAAAATCAACTTGCTTTTCATGAGACAGGATACGTTTTTCATTTTGCTTCAATTGAAAAACAACCAATCCGTCTTGATAGTATTTGTAAAGCGTTTGTGAAAAGACATTCGCACTTATAAAAAGACCGAATATCACAAAGGATAATAACTTTAGTTTCATTTTAAAAAAATTTTGGGTTTAATAGTTTAATTCATAACACATTGAGAAACGCGCAGAACCGTCACATCTCATTGAGAAAATAAAACATAATTAAATGTGCATTTTGTGTTTTTAGCATAGCGTCACAATTTTAAGGAATTCTTAGCAAAGCGAAAAATTGATAGCCATAAAGTTTTTAAATTCTGTATGTTAAAAGACTTTTATAAACTGCTTTGCTTAAAAATTCATCCAGTAATACCACACTGCACAAACAATCTTAACGTTTTACTGTTTTGTCTTGAGATGTTGAAAAGATTTTTAATTCTAATCGCTTTGAACATTGCATTTTTTGCTTTGTCTCAATCAAATGACTGGAAAAGTTACGCTAGTCATCAGGAGAGCATTGAACACCAATCGATGATTACGTTAGCCAGTTGGGGTGGTACAAATATCTTAGTTGGTGCTGTTGGTTGGGCAACGTCGGAAGGACAAACAAAATATTTCCATCAAATGAATGCGGCTTGGGGAGCCATCAACCTGGGAATCGCGCTCCCGGCTCTATTGCGCGAACAACCATTACCAGCATCACGCCAGTCGACTATTCAACGTCAGTATAAAACGGAAAAAATACTACTCCTCAACAGTGGATTAGACGTCGCGTATCTTTCGACTGGATTTTTATTGAAATCATTAGCTTATAAAAATCCCTCCAGTCATCAACAGCTGCAGGGATTTGGAAATGCTATTCTCGTTCAAGGTAGCTTCTTATTCATCTTTGACCTTACCCAATATTTCATCCATCAAAATCATCGCAATAATCAAACCAACCAGTTTTGGGGTAATCTATCAATGAGTTCTCAAGGACTCGGACTGCGATATACCATCGATTAATGACTGTTCTACCTTCTATTGATGCCTGTATTGGTTCGCGTGGGCTGAAGTCGTCTATGATTCGAAGGTGCTCTTCTCGTGTTACTGTGCTGAACGCCTCTAAAAACACCAGTCCTAGAACGCACTTGCGGAATAATATCTATAGCTTTATGCTCCTCTTTTTGTACTTTCTGAATTTTAGGTTCATGGCGTTCTTCACGCTTTTCAGGACGACTATAAGTTGGGAAATCGGTGATAGGCCTAAGTCCTAAAAACCCATAATCATATACAGCCGCGTATTTACGATCTTCAGGAACGCCCGCTTCTAGAGCAACTTTGATCGCTTCCTTTAACTGATTA
>CAYFTH010000073.1:0-16320 GCA_964346075.1 uncultured Fluviicola sp.
TGTGTAGTTTTACGTAGAAACGAATCGAAGGAAGTACTTAGCCGTTTCGAACATTGTGAATTCCAGGTTCTGCTTCGATTCAAGAAAAAAATGAAATGAAGTGATAGAGGAAGGTTGCATTAGCGAGTTGAATTCTGCTTGTGATAAAAGTATAGACCAAAAAAGCTAATTGAGGCCAATTTATAAAATCAAAAAAGCCCCAATAAGTAGTTTAGCTATCCAGTTTCTCCTACGCATAGGTCTTTGATTTTGGTTGCCTCAAAATGAAAAAAATCTGTACTTTTTTGTGTAAGTTATGTAAAAACCACATAATCAGTTGTTAAGAGTGATTATTTATTTTAAAAAAGTGATTAAATGGAGGTTGTGCGAATCTTAAATTACTAGCGCGCCACATTTATTTTTAGTCATTTGAACGCTTTTTGAAGTGAGTTGTACTTCTAAGCGTTAAATTTATGGAATGATGTTCATTGGTGCATCAATACCTACAAAATCAGATACAATGTTTCGATATTGGATACTATTGTTGATTGTGAGTTCCATTGCCTTAGGAGCAGGATTTCGCACTGTGAATCTCGAGTCTACGCATGATTCTGAGATCATTGAGCAAAATAATTTAGATCATCCCTGGGAGGTATATGACTCTTTAATTCGGTTAAATCAACCCAATGCTGCAAGAGGACTTCTGCGAGCCATCTTGAATGAAGGCATAGCGAATAAAAACCACTACGCTATTACCAGATCAATCAATAGTTTTATACAGACGTTGGCACCGTTAGAACCGGACGAACGTAAAAGTTTATTTGTGGAATTAGATAGTATTGTTCAGACACTTCCAGAGCCCTCTCAAACACTTTCTAAAACATTACTGGTGCGACAACTGATGTATCGACATCGGTTTTGGTTGCCATATGGCGTTGATGTGTCTCCCGTCAAAATTGGTGATGAGACCCTGTCTTTATCCAATGTTCATGACAAGGCGAAGTATGTTTTCAATCGAACGGAAGCGATCAGTAAAAAATATGGCGAATTGAAGATTCATAATTTCAGTAAATATCACGATTTTCTGGTACAAGATAAAAAGCGTGAAAAATTATTACCAACGGTCTTCGACTTTGTTGCGGTCAATTTGATTGAGTTCTATCAAAATAATGATTTTCAGCGCTACCATGATTGGAAATATGTCGGTGAATCAAACGAAACCTGGTTTTATACGCCCGACAAATTCTCAAAAGTTAATTTTGATAAAGAATCACTTAGAGACAAGATTCTAAATGTTTACAAGAATCTTGAAGAATTTCATTTGGAGGATACACAATTATTGAGTTCAATATACTACCAACGATTAAAATACATCTTGGGTGAGGTAAGTACTAAAGATACCGCAGCTGTGTGGAAATCTGGGTTTGATTATTTCAGTGATCAATCGAGTCGTTCAAAATTTTTGTACGAAATGGCTCGTTTGAAATATGAAAGCGGTAAAAGCTACGATTTTAAAACGAATACATCCGTTAGGAATGATTTGTTAGCGGCTAAAAAATTACTCAAAGACGAAATAAAAAAATTTCCATCCAGCGATTTTTCAGAGCAAATTGCTGATTTAATTCAGGTGATCCAACAACCTCAGGTCAATTTTCGGGCACAGTCTATAGCTTATCCGGGAGACCAGATCCCCATCAAGATTGAGCACAAGAACATCGAAAATATCGTAATGTATGTTTTTAAAGTACCTGATGAAAAACCTGAAAAATTGGGGTTGCGAACACTCTTGAAGGACGGTCATTATGACCTGGTCAGGGAATTGGATATGACGGTCCATGATTTAGGAGATCACCAAAAGCGATCAACGGAATACCTGCTGGATGAAATCGAGAATCCGGGAGATTATTTCATGTTGGTCACTAGTTCAGGAGAAGCTTTTGAAAAAGCATTATCAACTGATTCATTGTGGTACGATCTTCCTAAAGCTCGACATACCTTAAAAGTATCTGAAATCATGGTGACTACCGCAAAAAATAACTCCGGCTTATGGTTTTATGTCACTGATTATAAATCGGGGACACCTGTGGAAGGAGCCAGGGTTAAAATTTATACGAACTATCGACGTGTACGATCTTTACCAAATTCCCCCAGCCGACGTGGTAAAACGGATGAAACCGGTCGTTACTTTGCTGAAATTGATCGCGAAAATATTTATTACACCGTGGAATATGAGCAATCTGAAGTATCATCAACGGATTACATCTACAATTATACACGCGATGAAAAAGAGTATAAGATAAATGTATTGACTGACCGTGCTATTTATCGTCCGGGCCAGACAGTACATTATAAAATTATTGCTTATAGCGGTAAAGCGAATGATTTTCAGGTAGCCAAAAAGGAGTCGGTAGCGCTTCATATTAAGAATCATTCAGGTTCAACCATTCATCAAAAAACAGTGGAAACAAATGAATACGGATCGGCTCATGGAACGTTTACATTGCCCACGGGTGGACCATTTGGTCATTTTTCTATGGATGCTAATTTTAACGCTCATCGCGGAAACAGTGCAACGGGATCTCATCGCTTTCGCGTAGAGGAATATAAACGACCGACTTTCGAAGCTAAAATTGAACCACCGAAGAACGAAGCTAAATTAAATGATTCTGTTGTTGTCACAGGATTGGCGAAAGCTTTTGCTGGTTTTCCGATAACAGATGCTCAAGTTAATTATAAAATTTATCGTAGTTGGAATACGTATTGGCGCTATCATGGAGGAACTGATCAAGGTCGCGATTTAGTAATCGATAGTGCTTTGACTACAGATGAAAACGGTGAGTTCGATATCAACTTTTTCGCCAAAACTGATCCTAACGCACCAGAGAACGCAAATTATTCTTTTGAAATCATTGCAGATGTTGTAGATATATCGGGTGAAACTCATGCGGCATCGACAAGTCTAAGATTAAGTAAAACTGGACTGACCTTGCGTTATAATGGTCCCCAAGAGATAAGAACAGATCAGGAAGGTAATGCTGTTTACTATGTAATGAATAGGGCTCATCAAACGCAAAGTGGTTTTAAAGGGAAAGTAGAAGTTTATAAAATGGAACAACCTACAAGATTTCTACCTCGTATTTGGAGGGAATCGCAATTTAAAAAGTTTGAAAAGGGAGACTGGAAAGCCCTTTTTCCCTATGCGAAATTAACGAGTGAAGTATCTTCGAAGCTCAATGAAACGCTGATGAAAACGGTGGAATTTGAAGTAGCAGACTCTATAAAGATAAAAGACCTTGTAGATCACAAACAAGGTGTATATCGATTGAGTGCTTACACCGTGACCAAAAAGGGCGATACGCTGCGAAACAGTCAGGAACTGAAGGTGATCAATATGAAATCGAAAGAAATCCCCCAAAATAGTGAGATTTGGAGTTATCAGTCGTGTTCAACACTAAAGGTAGGTGAATCCGTAGATTTTCTAGTGGGATCGTCATTTAAAAATGCGAGTGCTTTTGTGCAAATAAGAAGAGGAGACGTAGTGATAAAGGAAGAATGGCTGGATTTGAAAAACCGTCAGACCCTTAGCTACACAGCTACGGATAAGGATCGCGGAGGTATTAGCTACCACGTTTCTATGGTTTACGATGGAAAGCACTATTCGAAGTCGCATTACGTCAATGTTCCTCGAACCGACAAAATGTTAACTATTGAAGCAGAAACTTTCAGGGATGAATTATTACCAGGGCAAGAGGAAGAGTGGCGTTTTACAGTTTCAGGTGAAGGAGCGGATGAACTGGCGGCTGAAGTTTGTGCTGGAATGTACGATGCCTCGCTGGACCAATTTGCAGGTAATTATTGGGGTTTTTGGCCTTATCGCAGTAATTACCATTATCCTTCCTGGCGGCCTGTAGATCGTCGTTCATCTAGCTGGAGCAGCGGTCAGGGCAAGTGGAATGATCTAAGTTATTTAATTCAACGTCGATATCGCCATCCAACTATCGCCATATTCGGAGGTTTGAAAGATAGATACTACACGAGAAATAGAAATACATTAGCATTTGCTTCAGCCAGCAGTCATGATTCACGCGGCATGGATGCAGTTTCAGAAATGGAAGAAATTCAAGTGTCAGGAGAAAATACCCTGGCACAAGAGCAAAAAGCCAAAAAATCCAGGGTAGATTCTGATCAACTAAGCGCAGACAAAGCTGAAGGAACCGATAATAATCGAAATAAGGTAACGAAGGTGAGAAAGAATTTCAATGAAACAGCTTTTTTCTATCCTGATTTAAAGACCAATAAGAACAACGAGTTCGTCGTAAGTTTTACACTTCCTGAATCGTTGACAGAGTGGAAGTTTATGGCATTGGCGCATACAAAAGATTTGAAATCGGGTCATGTGCAATTAAAGACCATTGCACAAAAACCACTGATGGTGAGCTCAAATGCTCCTCGTTTTTTCCGATCAGGTGATCAATTTGATTTTGCTTCAAAAGTAGTAAATATGACTGATGAAGAGCAAATGGTAGCTGTGAACCTGAATTTTTTCAACCCCACCAATGAAGAGGAAGTTAATTTAATCGGACAACAATCTCCAACCAAGCAGGTGAAGATTCCTGCTGGAGCTTCAAAAGAGGTGGTTTGGAATCTTGATTTGACAAATCAGCAAGGATTGATCGCCTATAAAATCACAGCAGCAAATGAATCATTTAGCGACGGTGAACAAAAAGCGATTCCCATCTTGAGTAATCGCCAATATATCACTGAAGCAATGCCCTTTGTGGTGACTGATAAAGGTGTTTCGAAATTCAGTTTTGACAAATTGAAAAACACGACTTCTTCGACATTAAACCACGAACGGGTGACGTTGGAGTATACATCAAATCCTGCCTGGAATGCTGTTCTGGCGCTTCCATATTTGGTAGAATATCCGTATGAGTGCGCTGAGCAGATTTTTTCAAGATATTATGCGAATCAACTGGCAAGTGATGTCATTGAGACGAAGCCTAAAATCAAAGCTATGTTTGAAGAATGGCGAAATTATTCTCCAGCGGTTTTTATGAGCGCTTTGAATAAAAATGAGGAACTTAAAAATATTCTACTCGAAGAAACACCTTGGATACTTGATGCTGAGGATGAGTCTGAACGAAAAAGAAGGATTGCGGAGCTGTTTGAAGTGAATCAATTGGCGAGAAACCAAGAAAAAGCGTTGCATTTACTCAGTAAAAAACAAAATAGCGATGGCGGATTTGGATGGTTTGGTGGAAATCGTTCTAATATTTACATCACCCAACACATTGTTGCTGGATTTGGTCATCTTGAAAAATTAGGGATTGAAGTGCCTCAAAAAGCAAAAAACATGATTGATGATGCCTTGAATTTTATGGATAGCTATCATTTGAGACACTACAAGCAACTCACAGAAAAACAGCGAAAAGAAATAGGAGTTTCATCCATTACGCTGCATTGGTTGTATGCTTCGTCATATTTTGATAAGCAATCAAATTCGAGTACACAAAAAGTAAAAGATCACTATCATAAGAAATTACAATCCCATTGGTCGAATTTCGGATTGCAACAACAAGCGATGGCGGGATTGTATTTCAAAAGCGTAAACGATGAAAAAAACACGCAAATTATTCTAGCTTCCCTTAGAGATCGAGCAAAGAATGATTCAGATCAAGGGATGTATTTTCCAGAAAACAAGGGAGGATACTACTGGAATCAGGCAAAAATTGAAACACAAGCGATGATTATCGAGTTTTTTGTCGATGTAGAAGCCCAAAAAGAAGAAATTGATGCGTTGCGCCTATGGTTAATTTTGCAAAAACGAAGTAATTCATGGGAAAGCACTAAAGCAACAGCTTTGGCTACCTATGCTTTATTGCTGAATGGAACGGATTATTTAGCTGAACATGAAGATCCGACGATTAAAGTAGGGAAGGAGGAGATTGTGTTTACTGAGAACAGCAATGCCAGCGATAATATACAAGAAAAAATTGTAAATCGTTCTCCTGGTTTAGGTCACTTCAAGACAACCTGGGCGGGAAATGAGGTCTACGAGGAGCTCGGAAATATTGAGATTGAAAAATCGGATGCTACACCTAGTTATGGTGCATTATATTGGTCCTATTTTGAGGACATGAGTAAAATAGAAGCATCATCAAATGCTGATATTTCGATTGAGAAAACATACAGGGAAGTACAAGCCGGAGCAAAAGGGGATGAATATGTTGCATCGAATACATTTGAAGTTGGAGATCGTGTCAATATTGAATTGGTAGTAACTGTAGCTCAAGATATGGAATACGTACACATCAAAGATTTACGTCCAGCTGGGTTTGAACCAAAAATGGCGTTGAGTCGTCATCATAGGGAAAAAGGACTATGGTATTATCAGTCACCTAGAGATGTATCCATGAATTACTTCATTGAACGGCTACCAAAAGGCACACACGTATTGAATTACGATGTTTTCGTGACGCATTCTGGCCAATTTGAGTCGGGGAATGCAACCGTCCAATGTATGTACGCTCCAGAATTTACTGCGCATAGTGGAGGGGAGAAGGTTGTTGTGAAGCGGTAAAGTTTTGTGTGTTTTAAACTTCTAAAATCTAATCACGCTTCGGTAACCACAGGTGCGGTTCCGTATTCTGCGGTTCATATAGGTATATTCCAAAAAAAAAGGAACTGAAGAATTTTGAATACGGAACCGTAGATTTGTGAACTTGCGCAGTTCTAAAATCAGTATTCTACGGTTCCCTGTCCGACGAGAAAACTTACTAGATAAAGGTTTGGATATCCTGATCATAGGCGACGTATTCAACAATTTTATGCTGAGGAAATCGAAGTGCTGCGGTTCAAAAGAATCACCAATTAAAAAGTTTTGTAGCAAGTGCTTCCAAGTTCTGTTATGCAGTTTGCAGTAAATTAATTCCCGATAACTCCTGTCCGATTTGGTGAATTCCGCTTAATATTTTTTCAGTTTGTTTCGGGGATGGTTTTTTCGTTCCGGAAACATATTGAGAAAGCAGAGTAGCATTCATTCCGATTTTTTCAGCGAGGAATTTTGCGTTTATTACTTTATAATATTTGAAGAACTGTTTAAAGTCAATTTCAAATCTTATGTCATTCGGTCCAACTTTAATATTCTCTTCTTCAAAATAAAATTCGGTCGCTTCATACACAGAGCTTATCAATTCAGGAATTGATTGTCCAGTTGTAAAAATTGCATAGTCATTAGAATATGCAGAAAAACCAGTATCGGTTTTCTCGACAGTCATTATAATATTTTTCTTAACCATAATTTATAATTTAATTCCAGCGTCTTTGAGAATTTTCTTTTCCAACCCTTTACCCATTTCTTGACTTCCGTGATTTGGAAATATGATTATTCCTTTTTTTGATTTGTGATGCATTTTCACGTGTGAGCCTTTCTGTGAAACTGGATACCAACCGTCTTTAGTCAATATTTTATAAAGCTTGGAACACTTCATTCAGTTTACTTTGTAAATACGATTCAAAGGTAAACTATTGTTTACTTTTAACCAAAAGTTTTGCTTTAAAAACCGATTTTTTCAGCATTTGCCAAAACTCATAACTTCTGACTCCTAATCACGCTTCGGTAACCTCAGGTGCGGTTCCATATTCAGCATTCTGCGGTTCATATAGGTATATTCCAAAAAAAGGAACTGAAGAATTTTGAATACGGAACCGTAGATTTGTGAACTTGCGCAGTTCTAAAATCATTTTTCTATGGTTCCCTGCCGACGACAGGCGGGGGTAATCTGCGGTTCCCTGTCCGACCGACTTCATAGATGAAAGTATGGCTTTCGGGACGACAGGCGTGCTTATTCAGCATTTGTTATGCTGAGGAATTCGAAGTACTGCGGTTCTATTTTTGAGCTTGATGCACATAGTGGAGGTGAGAAGGTTGTTGTGAAGCATTAATCAGAATTGATAACGAATTGAAATTGGGAGGTTGGCCGTACTGAAAACACCATACGTTGAGTACTCAGGCGTTACAATATTTTGTAAACCTAGTCCAATTCCCCATTGGTTATCTTTTTCTGTGTGGTAGTTTGCGAATAAAATCCCTTGCATGTCGAAGGTGTAGAGTGGAGAAGGCGAGAATAATGCAATTCCATTTCCTACCTCTAGCTGCGTTGAAACTGACCAGCTGTTTTTTCGCGCTAGCTCAAATTCTGCTCCGACCTTTAGTAATATGTGGTTCGCCCAGCTATTCGTATTCCAGGTCAAGCCTCCAACGATTGTTGTTTTTTCATTGAGTTGATAATTGTAGAAACCTGAAAACTCAATTCCTTCCAGACGGTTATCCGCACCCGTTGGGAAAAAGTTGATATGTTGAACTCCTCGAATTTGCCAGTTTTGACCAAGGACATTTGAGGTAAGGAATAAAACAATGGCTATTGTGAGAAAGCGAATCATAACTGATTGAGATAATTGCTGATAAGTTCAACCATTTGACTTTGTTGCTGTTCTCGTGTAATAGATGCCTCATTATCATCATCCTGTTCTCCATAATTTCCAAATTGTGCATGATTTCCGCCTTCTATTTGATAGTATAACGTTTTTGCTTTTACATCATTGGGGAAATCTAAAATTGAATTCATTTCATAGGCTTCAGGAAGATCACTCATTCGGTTTTGTATATCCGTTGGAGTTGTTAATCCATCATTCTCTGCCGAAATACTCAATACACTACCCGTATAATCCTTGACTTTATCATTAGCAGGGTATGCGGCCAGATAGATTAAGGCCTTTAGTTGATCTGGAAATTTTTCAATCATAGTTGTAGCCATAGCACCACCCAAAGAGTGTCCGGCGATGATCCATCTTTTTGTGTTCGGATACTCATCAAAAAGTCGTGCTCCTTTCGTGTTATTGATTACTGCTAGATTACTGGGCATTTTAACTGTTACAATTCTAAGCGTTGGGTTATTGGCTACGAGTTCATCTTGCCACTCCAGATAGGCATGTGGATCGACTAATCCACCAGGATAAAAGATGAGTGTTTTAGTAGGATTACTCTCTTCCTGACTCAATATGATAAAATCATTCGTTTCGGTTAGTTGCTGAGAAACATTCTCTAAAATTTGATTGTCAGGTAGTTTGCTACATTTGATAAGCGTGAAAGATATCATCAAGATAAAAGGAAACCTGAAAGTGGATAATTTCATGATTTTATAATTTATTTTCAGGAAGTCAATAATTTTTTCAATAGTGCTTCTTTAGCTAAATCAGGTCTGTTTTCATGTTCAATGGCGTCCAAAATAGGTATCAACTTAAGTTCATCTCCTGAAATTCCGATCATAGTATTTGATTCTCCTTGACGCAATAATTCAAGGGCTTCAACTCCTGCCCGAGTTGCAAAAGACCGATCAAAATAGCTCGGACCACCACCTCGTTGCGTGTGGCCCAAAATCGTAGTTCTTAATTCATATCCGTCAAGATGAGGTCTAACCTTCTCAACGATTTCCGTTGCACCTCCTTCGTCATCACCCTCAGCCACTATGATAATACTTGATCGTTTTCCTTTATTTTGTGTTTTGATTTCCTTAGCAAGTTCTGGAATGTCCGTGATAGTTTCGGGAATCAATACGGATTCGGCTCCTGAGGCAATAGCTGAATTCAGCGCAAGAAAACCAGCATTCCTTCCCATAACTTCAACAAAGAAAATGCGGTGGTGTGAAGTTGCAGTATCCCGAATTTGATCTACGGCGCGGATAATGGTATTGAGTGCAGTGTCATAACCAATAGAAGCTTCTGTGCCGTAAAGGTCATTGTCGATGGTACCTGGCAACCCGATGTATGGAATTTGGTGTTCTTCAAACAACACTTTTGCACCGGTAAATGAGCCGTCACCACCAATAACGATGAGTGCGTCTATGTTTTTTTTCTGCAGTTGATCAGCAGCCTGTTGTCTTCCTTCTGGAGTTCGAAATGGTTTTGATCGAGCTGAACCGAGAATAGTACCGCCCAAATGAATGATATTATCAACATCGTTGTAATTCATTTGCTGAAACTTCCCTTGAATCATTCCGTCAAAACCATCATGTATTCCTATCGGTATGATACCGTAATGCAGCGCCGTTTTAACAACCGCACGAATAGCAGCATTCATTCCCGGTGCATCTCCTCCTGAAGTAAAAACGCCTATTTTTTGTATTTCGCCCATTTTAAACCGCTTGAACGTTTGAATATTTAAGATGTGATCAAATATAGTAAAACAATCAAGTAAGCTCCTTGTTGAGGTGATAAGAAAATACAATAGAACCGTTGAGTTCAACTCAATTTTTCTTAGTTTTACCGCAGTAAAAAAATTATATACGCTAAAGGATGAAGACAGTTCAATTTAGAGAAGCCTTAAGAGAAGCGATGACAGAGGAGATGCGTCGCGATGAGAATGTGTTTTTAATGGGAGAGGAGGTTGCTGAATATAATGGAGCCTATAAGGTTTCGAAAGGTATGCTGGAGGAATTTGGTGAGAAGCGCATCATTGATACACCGATTGCTGAGCTTGGATTTGCAGGTATAGGTGTAGGTGCTGCCATGAACGGTCTTCGTCCTGTTGTTGAATTTATGACATGGAATTTTGCGTTGTTGGCATCTGATCAAATCATCAACAGTGCTGCTAAGATGTTGCAAATGTCTGGCGGTCAGTTCAATGTCCCTATTGTTTTCCGTGGTGGTAACGGTCAGGCTGGACAGTTGGGGGCCACTCATTCGCAGGCATTTGAAGCTTTTTATGCACACGTTCCAGGACTCAAAGTGGTAACACCTTCTACACCAGCTGACGCAAAAGGATTATTGAAATCGGCTATTCGAGATGAGGACCCAATTGTTTTTCTCGAATCAGAGAAGATGTATGGTGACAAAGGCGAAATTCCAGAAGGTGAGTACCTCACACCTATTGGAGTAGCAGATATAAAAAGAAAAGGTGCGGATGTAACTATTGTTTCCTTTGGTAAGATCATCAAAGAAGTGCACAAGGCAGCAGATGCCTTGAAAGAAGATAATATCGATTGTGAAATCATTGATTTAAGAACGATCCGCCCAATTGATTATGCGTCGATTGTCGAATCGATCAAGAAAACAAATCGTTGCGTGGTAGTTGAAGAATCATGGCCTTTAGCTTCTATTTCTTCAGAATTAGGTTACCACATTCAACGTTATGCTTTCGATTATTTGGACGCTCCTATCCATCGTGTAACGCAGGCAGATACTCCTTTTGCTTATTCTCCGACCTTGATTGAAGAGGCGCTGCCCAATGCCGAGCGCATAGCAAAAGCGGTGAAGGCCAGTTTGTATAGAAATTAATAGTGTTTCGAGGTAGGGTCGCATTTTTGTGCGATGCTTCCCTGGTCTACTTCATTTTTTGACGTTTGGTAAGGTATTGAAGTAGTATGTTGTTGAGGGATTGATTAATATCCATTGTTACGAATTCGATACCATAATCGCCACATTTTTGTTCAATTTCGCGGAAATAAGAGCTGGTTTGTTTAATATATTGCTCTTTAACTTCAGCGGGCATTAGTTTCATCTTTTCTCCCGTTTCCATATCTACGAAATTGTAAGGGCGATTATCCAGGTTGAAATCAACTTCTTGTTCGCGATCTACGACATGGAATAAAATAACTTCATGTTTGTTGTGTTTTAAATGTTGAAAAGCCTCAAACAGTCCTTCCATGTGTTCAGGATCATCCAGCATGTCAGAAAAAATGATTACCAGACTTCGCTTGTGGCATAATTCTGCAATGTCGTGCAAGTTAGATACTGCCGAAGTAAGCCGTTGAACACTGTTGTCATAAGGATGCAATCGCTTTTCCAATTCGCTGTATATAAATCGGTGGTGGCGAATGGAAGACTTTGTATCAGTATGCTTTTCAAGTGTGTCACTAAATACAGAAAGTCCTACCGCATCACGCTGTTTTTTCAGTAATTCCATGAGCGAAGCAATAGCATAGATGCTGTACTTGATTTTTGAAAAATTGTTATTCGAAAAATACATCGAACTGGATGCATCCAACACGAGCTGACATCTCAAGTTAGTTTCTTCCTCATATTTTTTGGTAAAGAGCTTTTCCGTTCGAGCGTAAAGTTTCCAATCGACATGTCGCGTGGATTCACCCGGATTGTAGAGACGATGTTCAGCAAATTCTACGGAAAAGCCATGAAATGGACTTTTGTGCAGTCCTGTAATAAAGCCTTCTACAACTGACTTAGCCAGTAGTTCCAGGCTGCCAAATCGCTCCAAATATTCGCGTTGAATCGCTTCTCCCATAATTCGAAAGATAATGAAAAACTTATTCTTTGTAAGCCTTGAGTACGGATTTCCTTCCAATTTCACGAGTGATGTAATCCACACTTAATTTCGGATTTCTAGCAGGAGAGTGGCTGCGACCGTAAAAAATAATCTGGAGGTGAAGTTTATTCCATAGTCGTTTCGGAAATAAGCGCTTCGCATCCTTTTCAGTTTGTTTAACATTTTTACCAGTACTGAGCCCCCAGCGATACATCAACCGATGGATGTGTGTGTCAACTGGGAAAGCGGGTTCACCATAGGCTTGTGACATGACAACACTCGCTGTCTTGTGACCAACACCAGGTAGTTGTTCCAATGCTTCAAAACTACGCGGTACTTCACCATCGTGTTCATCAATAATTTGATGCGACAAATCGTATATTGCTTGTGATTTGCGTGGGGCCAGGCCACAAGGTCGAATAATAGCTTCAATTTCTTTGACATCGATTTGAATCATTTCTGTGGGAGTATGCGCTTTATCAAACAATACTGGTGTTATTTTATTAACGCGCTCGTCCGTACATTGAGCGGACAGAAGAACTGCTATTAATAGGGTGTAGGCATCCTCATGTTTTAAAGGAATAGGTGTTTGCGGATAGAGCTTATTCAACTCTTCTATAATGTAATTAATCTTTTCTTTCTTTGTCATTCTGTTTTAGTTGAAATCCATTTTTAATGAACTGAATGAACTCATTAAATACGGTCTTTTTCGTTATTAGTCCTTTTACCACATCTTTGCGAGATGGAATTTCATCTGGTACCAGTTTCTGTGGTTGTAATTTTTCTCCATTCGGCGGAGTTGATGTTTCAGAAGATGTTTCGCTGGTCTTACCTTCCATTTCATCGAGTTTATCCAGCATATCATTTTCTATACGCGATAACTTATCGGCTTTCTCAAAATTCCGTTGAGCTTTTTGTTGATAGCCTCTTTTTTCCATTAATAACCCCAGATTGTTGTGGGCAACGGCGTCATCGGGGTCTATCTCTACAGCCTTTTCATAGAGTACGATGGCGCCATCCAGATCTCCAAAAAAATCTTGAGCATAAGCCAGGGATGCATAGCGATAGGCATTATCGGGTTCCAGTTTTAAGCTGAGCTGCAAATCATCTAAACACCTTTTCTTTTGATTGAGGTGTAAATAAGCCACTCCGCGATGCGATAGAATATCTGGATGTTCTGGAGAGGCCTCTAACGCTTTGTTAAATTGTTTTAGTGCAGCTTCAACCTGTCGTTTATCCAGGAGATCCTGAGCTTTTTTATGATAAGAATTTATATACATTTGTCGTTCAAATTAATGTTCAAAATTATGGACTTTCCGCAATATAGAAAACGATTCGATCAGAAGTCTTTCTATAAAATAGTAAACAAACAGTACTTCGAAGAAGTTCAGTTGATTGGTAAAAAAGTATTCATTCATCAGATCGAGGCAAAAAAGTATTTTGAACTGTTGAGAATTGAGGAAATGATCGCCAGTGAAGGTGCGCTGTACAAATCGTGCACGAAAGAGGAGTACGAGAACGTGCGAAGGGTTCATCCGTAATTCATCGAACTGGAGGACCCTTGGGCTGTTTTAAATGGGCGTCAGTAACTGAAAGCAAATTATATTTGTACTACAACTCAATTCCGATGACGCAGACATCATCGACTTGTTCTTGATCTCCTTTCCATTTTTCAAAGGCTTTTTTCAATGCTCCTTTGTGTTCTTCGATTGGGAGTTCTTGTATTTCTATAAGAAGTTTGCGGAATTGAGCGGGCTTGAACTTTTTGTTGTTGGGGCCTCCAAACTGATCAATGAACCCATCGGAAAACAGGTAAATTCTATCTTTATCGTCTACGTCAATCTGATGGGGTGTAAATGGCTTAGCCTGGTGATAGGCGCCTACCGGCTGCTTGTCGGGTCGATACTCTTCAATTTTGTCGCTCTCTTCATGACGAATAATCCATAGGGGATTGTTGGCTCCTGCCCATTTTATTTCCCGGTTCTTCCTGTCAATAGTAGCTAAACTGATATCCATTCCATCATTTACGTGTTCAGAGCTTTTTTGAAGTTGATTGATGACAATGGTTCTGGTCCGATCGAGGAGTTTGCCCGGGTCTTCAATTCCTTCTTCGAGAAGTGCTTTGGAGAGGGCGTTGGAGCAAATCACGCTGACCATTGCACCAGGTACACCATGTCCCGTGCAATCAGCAGCTGCTATAAAAAGGTCGTTGTTTTTTTCTTCCATCCAATAAAAGTCACCAGAAACGACATCTTTGGGCTGAAACATGATAAACCCATTCGCAATACTCTCGGCAATCGTAAAGCGAGAAGGAAGAATGGCTTCCTGTATTCTTTTAGCGTAATTGATGGAGTCTGTGATTTCTTTATTCTTTCGGGACAACAATACGTTTTGCTCCTCTGTTTTTTGTTTTTGTTCTTCGACCAAGACATTTTTTTCTTGAAGCTCGTGATTGATCTTCTTCTTTTGCCGGAAGTTGATAAAAATGAGAATTACGAGGAGGACTACAATAAAAATACCTACTCCCAAAATCCATATTATATTTTGTTGACGGGATAAAGTGATCTTACTGTTTTCCAATTCCAAATCGCGAATTTTTGCTTCTTGCTCTAATTTTTCTGCATTGTATTTGGTTTCGAGCTCTTTTGCCAAATCAATTTGCTCTTGATTTGATATTTCGCGTTCCAAGTCCTGCAAGTTTTCCAGAGCGTGAAGCGCCTCTGTATCATTCCCTAACTTTCTTTGTATGTTATAAAGTGTTTTGTACCCCGCAAGTTCGAAGTTTTTAACCTTTGCTTTTTGCGTTAATTGAACTCCCTTTTGAACAAAGGGAAGACCTTTAGAATACTCTTTTTTGAGGAAGTAGAGTTGACCAATATTTATGTTGGTTCCAGCCATCCCCTTTGTGTCGTTTAATTCTTCTTTGATTTTCAGTGATTTAATGTAGTATTCCAGTGCGGTATCGTATTCTCCCTCATTCTTGTACGCCAAACCGATATTGTTGTAGGAATGAGCTATTCCCAAAGAATCACCACTTTC
This sequence comes from uncultured Fluviicola sp., assembly GCA_964346075.1. Lineage (GTDB taxonomy): Bacteria > Bacteroidota > Bacteroidia > Flavobacteriales_D > Crocinitomicaceae > Brumimicrobium. The sequence continues at coordinate 15,341 of CAYFTH010000073.1, forward strand.
TTTGTGTATGTCCAAGCCCAGCTGATAATAATACAAAGCACTATCCAAAACCTTTACCTCTTTATAATACCTTCCTAAACTTGTGTAAAACCGAGTCTTTCTTTTATAATCAGGTGTCTCCTTCAAGACGCCTTTTAATTGTTCCACATATTCCTCTGCACGGTCGAAATCCTTAATGGTTAGCATCACGTCAATAATTTCTTTCAGAGCTGAGCTCTTCCACTTTGCTTTATCGTTGGATTCGGAAATCTTGAGAAGATTGAACAATATTTCCAGGGATTTGTCGAAATTTCCAAGCTCTCTATTCATGGCCGCATATCGTCGAAAAGGATAGAGCTTATACAGGTTGTTTTCTTTTTTCAGTGCCAATTGGTAACTTCGGGAAATTGTAGATAATGCGCTGTCCATAGAGTAGGCACTATCTTGTTCAAAATAGTAATAAGACAAGTAGTTGAGCGTATTGATGCGCATAGTGTCACTTTCTAAAGAGGGATAAAGCTCTCGTAGACTATCAATATGTCGCTGGTAGGATTGACACCATCCACAAAATGTAAAAAATAAACTAAAGATTACTACTGTAAGGCGCATAATAAACTATAATACTGCTTACTACGCAAATGTAGTTTTTTTATTGAATATTGATTCGTTTTATTGCCAGGATGTATTTCTTTATGAATTCACTGAAAATCTTCTTATTTTTGAGGACAATTAAAATTGAAATTTATGAGTGCACCTCAAGGTATCCCGTCAGTTGATTTGTCCGAGTTTTTATCAGACGATGCGAAGAAAAGAGAGAAATTTGTTCAAGAGCTGGGAGCAGCATACGAAGGAATTGGATTTGTCGCGGTCAGGAACCATGGTATCCCGAAAGAATTAATCGATAACCTTTACGATCAAATACAACAGTTTTTTGCTCTTCCGGAAGATGTGAAAAAGAAATACGATATTCCTGGAATAGGAGGTCAAAGAGGTTATACTCC
>CAYFTH010000074.1:0-15961 GCA_964346075.1 uncultured Fluviicola sp.
AGTCATTACGGTTATCGTTATTGCTTGGAGATGTTGTAAAAGACTCAATCGAGGATAAAATACCCCGCTGCCGAGCGATTGTATCCCTGATCCTGCGTTTTATAACATAAATGATGGTATCATCAAACATAATTCCTTTTCGTACCGCCATCCCTTTAAAATAGTAGCTAACAGTGATAGAGCAGAATCCTTCAAAAAAAACTCATCGCCTTCAATTAGACGATGAGTTGCGTTTTATGAAATGTTTTGAGGGTTTATTGCTTGATTAATTTCACTGTATGTGTAACTCCTTGATGCTCGATAGTCATAAAGTAGACGCCCTGTTTCCAACGCGATGTTTCAAGCGTTGTATGCGTCGTATGAACGCTGATTTTATCAACTATTTTACCCGTAACATCACTAATGGTGAGTGTTGACCCTGGCTCCAGATTTTCGAGGTTTAACGCATTCTCAAATGGATTAGGAGCAATGGTTACATGCTGAAAATATTCTCCGGCAACTGAGAGATCAGACAAATCTAATGGCTCTGAAGCTGGCGATGTACAACCCTCAGGAGAGGTGTGCTGTACCGTGTAGACTCCTGGTGTAACAGCTGTATGCGTTTCGTTAGTTGCACCGTTGATAACATTACCATCAAGATACCATTGATTACCGCTGGCATAACTCGACGTGAGTACATTTCCGTTTTGTGTGATGGTCGGTGCTGCTGGTGTAGGATTGACAGTAATCGAAATTTGGGCACTGTCTGATGTACATCCGTTCACAGTTGTAGTGAGGTAATAATCACCGTCGTTGCTTATTTGAGAACTGTTAATCATTGGGTTCTGATCTCCACTGGAATAGGCGTCTGGTCCACTCCAGTCATAGGTTGCATTTCCTAAATCATTTCCAATGAGTTCGATGGGATCACCTTCGCAAACTTCGGTATCCGTGGCATCCGCCACGGCTTGAGGTTTTGGATTCAGCGTTAAATCTGTACCGTTATCTGATCCTGTAAAAGCATTGTCTGTGGCGTTAACGCGAACGCGGTAGAGCGATCCAGCCGTAATACTCGTGGGTACAATACCATCGATAGATCCCGTGGATGCTGTTGAAGTAATTGTTCCGATGGTTGTTGGAGTAGCAAAACTACCTTGATCATCAGACAGTTCGAGAATGAAATCATTCCCGCTGTTATAAGTACCGGTACCGTTGTAACCTACGGTAATCGTATCGTCTCCGCAAAAGCTGGTTCCGTTCTGAACGGTCGTCGTAAGGGTAGGGGTTCCACCAATCTGCGTTCCTTCAATACTAATTTCGTCAATGGCGTGATAATGAATAGGTGAGGGATCTTGAGCCGTAGTTTCATCAAATTCGAACCCTATCGAAAACTGGTTAACATCATCTCCAGCAGGTAATGAAACGGTTTCTTCAACCCAGTTTAAAGGGTCCCCAGAAAGGGTATACCCTGAATTAACCCAGCCGCCACCATTGACTTGGTAAAGGACTTCAACACCATCCAGTCCGCCTGTGCGCCAGAATTTCAGTGTGACATTATCATAGCCTGTCGTATTCACCGTACTCGTCATGACAGCATTTAATTGCTCAGTAGAGGCTCCTAGATAATAGTTCGCGTTCGTGACACCCTCCTGGGTAGCAATATCGGCCAATGGATGTAAGTAATTTCCATTTGGGTTCGAGAAAGACCCTGGTTGTAATGGCACATCAGGAATTGTAATGAAACCTCCCGCAATAGTTCCGCCAAGGTAATCTGAGTTGATCGCCCAGGAATTATTGGTTCCCATCTGCATGATCATGGAACCTGTAGTCTCAAGGTCATCTGTGTAGAGGACCGTTTGAGCATTGGCAAATGAGAAAATCCCCGTTAATAAAAAGAGTAATAGTTGTTTCATAGTTGTAGATTTTTAGTTACACGTAAATTTAAGGAAATATCCACAATATAAAAATTGCAATTGATTAAAAATCAAGTTATTCATTTCGTTTTTGAATTATTACGCGGTGAATAGGTCGCGTTTGTTGCAGCTATAAACAACGAAACCATGTTGTGTTTGAGCTAAATATCAAGACCATAAATACCGAATATTATAGTGTTGAATTATGATTTTCTCAAAATTTGATGTATTTTTGATTAATTAATGATCAGTTAAACGTTGAAAAAATGAGCAATTTTCTTTCCAGAAATTTAAAATTATTGCGCAAGCACCGCGATATGTCTCAAGAAGATGTCGCGCAGCAATTGGAAATGACCCGTTCTTCCTACAGTGGATATGAAAACGGGGTAGCTGAGCCGAGCATTGAAAATCTGGTAAAATTAAACACGTTTTATAAAATGCCCCTTGATGATTTAATCAAAAAGGATCTTTCAAAACTATCTAAAAAAGAATGGGAAGCGATTGCTGAAGGGGTTTATCAGGATGTGAAAGGAGCCAAGTTGCGCGTATTGACCTCAACAGTTTCTCAGGATAATGAAGAAGTCATAGAAATGATTCCAGAAAAAGCCCGCGCTGGTTATACATTGGGGTATGCAGATCCTGAATACATCAAGGTCCTTCCGACTTTTCAACTGCCTTTTTTGAAAAAAGACCGCAAATACAGATCTTTTCCCATTTCTGGTGATAGTATGCCTCCCGTTTCAGAAGGTTCGCATGTAATCGGGGAATATATGCAAAATTGGGAAACGATTAAAAACGGCCATCCCTACATCGTAATCACCAAAGATGACGGCATCGTTTTTAAAATCATTCATCGCGTCCCCAACCGCAAAGACATCGTGCAGTTATCGTCGACCAATCCTGTTTACGAACCGTACATTGTCAATATAAACGATATTATTGAGATTTGGAAATTTGTCAATTATATCGCGCATGATTTACCGGAAATGGGAGTGGGAGAGAACGAACTTATCCAATCGGTGAAAGGAATTCAGAAACAAGTGAACCAACTAAGTGCATATATACAAAAGGACAGTTGAGAGAAAGTGTGTTGAATACGTATTAAATTTTGCTTTTATAACCTGTTCTGGGTATGGATCTTACAGTAACATGAGAAGCAATAATGCTATAGATTGATCGACTAAGCTCTAAATTTCAGTCATGAAGCGAATGAAATACTAGTATTTTAGCATATAATTATAGAGTTGTTCTGTGTTATTCGAATGAATTTGAATTGTTAGTCAAAACTGACAAAAGTCATTGTTATTTATGGCAAATGTCATTCTCTCTTTTGTGACTCGTAGCGAAATTTGCTCATAATGAACACACGATTAATTTATATCCGCGAAGAGGAGATGTCGGGTGAATTTGGTGCGATGCTTACTCAGCATGACAATACGAATGAGTATCTACTGTTTTTAGTCGAATTAAAAGCTGTAGATGATCATAATGTACCGATGATATCTGATCTTTCTGATCTGCGTTTGAATAAAGCTGAGGAGCAAATAAAGCAATGGCTGGAAGATTTCGTAGCAACGGATTTGAATTGGAAGTTGGTTGTTTTTGAAGGGAAACCAGCTAAAAATAATCCCGATTTCACCTTTGATAGCAACTATCAAAAAATAAATATTTTTGTCCATCCGGAGAATGAGTTGCGGCTAATACCCTTCCTAAGAAACCGTGTAGCACCAAACAAATTATACTTTTTTAATTTTGATCAGTTCAATAACCGTAATTTTGTTTAGTGGTCTCTTGCTCAAGATTTCCAGGTTGTGAATCGTTAAGTTATTTTGCTTTTATATTAGTTGCCTGGTATTTGTGTTATTTTTGAACTAAGTGGAGATGGATTTGTTATGAATACAACTCAAAAGTGGCAAATACGATATGGACAAAACTTCTCTCTTAATAGTAGATGATGAATCCGATATTCGGTCCCTATGTACCTGTATCGTCGCTCGCGAATTTGATTTTGAAATTGAACAGGCTGCATCTCTAAAAATAGCCAGAGAGAAGTTAAAAACGTTAAAACCTGACCTCGTGCTGCTGGATATTCATCTGAGTGACGGATGGGGGTTTGACTTAATTCCAGATTTAAAGCGTAAAAATCCCGATGTTAAAGTTTTATTTGTTACTGCCTATAATCAGTCGGAAGAACAAAAAAAAGCTGTAGATTTAGGGGCTTTTGGATTATTGGGGAAACCTTTTCAAGCCAATCAATTAATAGAACGGTTGAATAAAATGCAGCAATAAATGTCGAAAGGGCACATATTAATCATCGATGATGACGTAGATATTTGTACGTTGCTCAAACGTTTTTTGGAACGTAAAGACTACAGTGTGACCACTGCTTTCAATGGAAAAGATGGTGTCAATAAAGCATTAGAAGGTCAGGTGGACTTGGTGTTGACTGATTTTCGCCTGCCGGATCTGGATGGCATCGAAATTATTCGGGATATTAAAGCTGAGAAAACAGCGCTGCCCATTATCGTGATAACGGGGTATTCCGATGTCAATCAAGCTGTAAAATCTATTCAGGAAGGCGCACGTGAATATGTGACAAAACCGATTTATCCAGAAGAAATTTTGAATCAGATTCAAAATGCTATGGAAGCGAATGCGCCAACCACTTCGAATAATTTAGCTGCTCCAAAAAAGCAAAAGCAATCACCTCCAACAAATAAAAAACAGCAATCATCAGGATCTACATCCGTTGAAGGCGATTTTTTAAAGGGAAGCAGCGCAAAATCTCAGAATATTCAAAATTTAATTCAACTAGTAGCCCCGACTGACATGACAGTTGTTATTATCGGCGAAAGTGGAACAGGGAAAGAGATTGTTGCTCGCATGATTCACGAAGCATCACATCGCAACAAGGCTTCCTTTGTGGCGGTGGACTGCGGTGCGCTTACTAAGAATTTGGCGGCAAGTGAATTATTTGGTCACGTGAAAGGTTCTTTTACGGGTGCAGCTAACGATAAAAAAGGACACTTTGAATTAGCTAACGGAGGAACTTTATTTTTGGATGAAATCGGTAATTTATCCTATGAGAATCAGGTTAATCTGCTGCGCGTACTACAAGAGCGAGTCATTAGAAAGGTCGGTAGTGAAAAGGATATCCCTATAGATGTGCGTATTATCGTAGCTACCAACGAAGACCTGAAAACGGCTATGCGATCTGGTAAATTTAGAGAAGACATTTACTACCGCATTAATGAGTTTAAAATAGCATTACCAGCGCTGAAGGATAACTTAGATGACCTTGAAGAGTTTATTTCCTTTTTTATAAACAAGGCCAACGCAGAATTAGATAAAAACATTAAAGGAGTAGAGTATAGTGTAATGCGTGCATTGAAAAATTATTCCTGGCCAGGGAATATTCGTGAGCTCAAAAATGTGATGAAGCGAGCTGTGTTACTCAGTCAATCAAATTATATAAAAGACCAGGTTTTACCTGAGGAAATCACGGATACTTCAACCGAAGAAGTAATTGCTGAAGATGATTCCCTTGATTTAAAAGATGTGGTTGCCAACGCCGAAATCAAGGCGATCAAGCGTGCATTGAAGAAAACCAACAATAATAAAAGCAAGTGTGCAGCAGTATTGGGGATTGATCGTAAGACATTGTACAACAAAATGAATGCTTACGGGTTGTTAGATTAGCGATGCGGAAGAAAATAACATATTACAATTACTTTCTGGTACTTTCCCTGGTACTGATCACGTGCTATATGTTTGCATCTTTATTTTTTCTTCAACGCACGGCACAATCCGGGGAGCAAGCGGTTATTTTTGGTAAGACGGTTAAAAAAACGGATGAGATTATCCAAAATACCTACGAATTAGAAGGTTTGGGATACGGTTACCTATTGACCAATTGCAAGACCCGCTACAATGATTATCAGTCTTCTCGGGTACAATTGCTTGAAGATTATAAGAGACTTCAAAATCATTGCCATGAGCATTCTTTGGCGATGGAGCACGTCGATCATTTGAATTTGCTCGTCCAGGAACGACTCGCTCATATCGATCATCTCATTGCGCTGGATTCAATGCACATGCTCAAAAACGAAAAAAGAACCGAACATTTGAGTAAAGGATCAGTAATTACGGATCGTATCATTGAAACACTTGAAAAAGTTAGGAATGAAAATGAATATCAGCGTATTAAGCAACAAGAGCAAGCCCAAAAAGCAACTGAAAAGGCCACGTTCATGTTGTCAATTTTCGGTGTGGTAATGCTGGTTATCGTATTTATCAGTTTTCGAAAAATGAAACGCCAAATATTGTTGAATGAATCGCAGGTAAAAGAAATAGATGAGTACAATCGCGAATTAACCGTTATGAATGAAAATTTAGAAAATTTCGCCTATGTTGCTTCTCACGATTTGAATGAACCCCTGCGCAAGATTAAAACGTTTGGTGATATGGTTGAATCTGAAATCCAGTCCCCAAAAACAGATGAATCAATGGTGAAGGATCATATAGGTCGAATGCAGGAAGCTGCCTCCAGAATGCAGCAACTCATTGAAGATTTACTTTCCTATTCCAGAATCTCCAGGTCAGTTAATATTCATGATGATATAGATTTAAACGTCGTATTGGAAGAAGTGCTCAATGACATAGAAGTGCTTATTCGAGAAAAAGAGGCTGAGATCATTGTTGATAAGCTACCAGAAAACCTTTCGCTCGATAAGATACAAATGCGTCAATTGTTTCAGAACTTGATATCGAATGCGTTAAAATTCAGTAATAAAAATGTAAAACCTCAAGTGAAGATTAAGGCTGAAAAAGTGAAGCGCGAAACATTGGCTGTATCAGAACAAACTACATTTATCGATACTTCTGTCGACGAATATTGGCAAATCGATGTTATCGACAATGGTATTGGATTTGACGAAAAGTATGTCGATCGGATATTTTCTGTTTTTCAACGGTTACATGGCAGATCTACTTACAAAGGAACAGGTATCGGTTTATCCATTTGTAAAAAGATTTGTGAGAACCATAAAGGTATGATTACTGCTGCTTCAAAAGAGGGAGAGGGAGCTACATTTTCTATATTTTTACCTGCTTAGAGCAATAAAATTATGAGTTTATCTGTATTAATTATCGAAGATGACGAAGACGATTACATCATCATGAGTCATTATTTGTCCAGGATCACTACAGTTGAGTATGTGGTAAATTGGTGCAACGACTTTGATGATGCGCTTCAAGAAATACTAAAGGATGAACATGATATCTATCTGATTGATCATTTTTTAGGAAAAGGAGAAGGTGTTGAGATTATTCAACAGGTCCGGGAATATAATGTGATGAAGCCACTCATTTTATTGACTGGAGCCGGCAACATCAATGTGGATGAAAAAGCGATGGAGATGGGAGCTTCTGATTTTATTGTGAAAAAGGAAGTGCGCGTCGACACACTCGAAAGGTCATTGCGCTATGCCATGGAACGATACCATCAGCAGCGCCAAATTAAGGAACAAGAAAAGAAGTATCGCAGTCTTTTTGAGCTCAGTATGGAACCTATTATTATTTTAAATAATGATTTTGAGGTCACGGAGCACAATGCTGCCTTTGAACGCGTATTTCATAGCGACGATTCATCAGCTGAAACATTGCAGGATATTCGATTTCAGGATCTGTTTAAATACGATTTTGATTACAACGAGTTAATGAATAATGTCAAAAAGAAAGGGGCTGTGCAGAGTTTCAAGACCACGATGACTAACGCAGACAAAGATATCATTGTCATATTATCACTGGCTCGCTTACCCCATTCTGATGATTCGCAAGATGCATATCACCTTGCCATTAATGATGTCTCTGCACTAATTGAAAAAGAGCAGGAACATAAAAAAAATGAGAAATTGAGCATGACGGGACGCATGGCACGTATGATTGCTCATGAAGTACGCAACCCTTTAACAAATATCAATCTGGCGTTGGGTGAATTGCGTTCCATAACTGATGGTTTGGAGGAGGCCGATGTTTTCCAATCGATGATTGAACGGAATACAGATCGGATCTCAAAATTAATCGATGATCTCTTGAAGTCTGCCAGGCCCCCGGAATTAGAAAAAGTCCACAGCAACTTACAGGATATTTTGGATGCTGCCATTGACTTTTGTCAGGATCGTATAGCCCTTCAAAACGTAGATGTAAAGAAGGTGTTTCCTGACCAGGATGTAGAAGGTCACTGGGATCCCGAAAAATTGAAAGTGGTATTTGTGAACATTATAATCAATGCTATTGAAGCCATGGAAGAGGTGCAACAACCGGAACTGTCCATCATTCTATCCAGGGAAGACGATTTTGCGATGATTTACATCATGGATAACGGTAAAGGAATGGATGAGGAAACACAACGCAGTATATATGATCCCTTTTTTACGATCCGCAAAGAAGGGCTGGGCCTCGGTATGACGGCTACATTAAATATTATCAATATGCATGAGGGCAAAATAAGTGTGCGTTCGGCGATCAAAAAAGGAACGGAATTTAAGGTCGCTTTATTATGTGATTAATGGTTCTTTTTAGCTTTTGAGGATCAATCATGATTAAAATGATAGCAAGCAGGCCGACATGAGCGGGAATAACATAACGGACAATAGCCCCCACGACTGGTGTAGTCCAACCCACAATTAGGAGTACAAAAAAGGCAAAAAGTGCCATTGTCCATATCATGCGAACTTCTTTTTTGTTGATGCTTCTTCTTCGTGCTGGAACTAAAGCCAGAAACAAAAAAATCAAGTAACAACAGTTTTCGATAAATGCTGGATATTGCAACCAGGTTTTTGTGGGTTTAGGAAGCGGTCTAATCAGCGTATTGAATAAAACCTCTGGAATCATTTTGATCATGGTGGGGAAAGAGCCCTGGATTGTTGTGACTTCAATGCCGCTACCTGCCTGATCCATTGCTACAGCAACGTGAAATGTATCACCTACTGCGTCTAAGTGAACGGGATCTCGTGTAAAGTTATCGTCGATATCCATTAAAAAAGCCCCTACTGGTCGTTGAAGCACTGCTTTGCGATTGTGTATATCAAAGGCTTTGCGATTGTTGAAGTAGATGTAATAATATTGGTCGTTACCAGCGTCTAAATACAATCCTCCATCTCTGACGTTCATAAAATCTTCTTGCTGCTTGGATATAACGGTAGTCATTTTTTGAAGTCCGCCAGTCGCATACAGCAAGCCAAAACCGAACAGCACGAATGTGATGATATTGACGATCTGCCTTCGTGTGATTCTACTCCAAATCAAGTAGAAGAATAGAGCGCAAATGAATACGATAGCTACGTAGGGTTTGAACCCTATTAAAAATAAAGCGCCAAGAACAATTCGCCAGGTTTTTCTTTTCCAGTTGATGGTATCGAATATTCCGCGCATCAGTATGAAAAGCCCTACGATCAGGAGCGGTTCTTTAATGATGCTGCTGCTCCAAAAGGCAATGCTCGGTGCGATAGTAACAAATACGATGAGCCATTTCCCTTTTATTGCTGAATGCTTGCGCAGTAATTGGAAAAAGTCAAGACTGGCTAAGAATGAACATAAGCTAAAAAACAAGAAGTGAATATAAACTGAACCGTTCGAGATAAAATAGAGTAGTGCGTTGACACGGATAACATTGCGCGAGTCGTTTGGTAGAAATTGGTTACCTGCATTCCAGTGCGAAGTGGCGGAGAGATAGTGCTCAATAAGTTCAGGGTTTTCACGCCACCCTGCAATAAAGTGCAAAAAATCACGTGGAGATTGGTAAAAAACATTGTTGAGAATAATAGATTCTCTAAAAAATCGACCCGCATCAGCTGTGAGTTCCCCCCCTCCGTAATAGTCCGTGTAGACAAACAAGAAAAAATAGGCATAGCAGAGCTTTACGGTAAATAAAAACAACAACCGTAAAGGAGAGACGTCGTTCACGTGTCGTGTTCCCGTTCGCCATACAAGAGAATAGGCGAGCAGTAAATAGATAATGAATAAGACAACGCTCAATTTGCTTTTTTGCCAAAAATAATAAATCGTTTGAGATAAAATTGAAGGCTATAGAACTCTCGTTCAAAGGAATGTTTAAAGCGATCTATCAGCGAGTTTTGTCCCGCGAAAAATGTTAACAATTCACTATAGAAAAGTACTGGGAATTGGAACGAAGAGTGGATTTATATATCACTATATTTGTTTTGATGAAAGACACGTACCGACATAAAGGGATGCGGCGAAAATTGATTACTGAGCTGCGCGAAAAAGGAATTGAACAAGATAAAGTGCTTGAAGCATTCGATCAGGTACCGAGGCATTATTTTTTGGATGAAGTCTTTAACCATCAGGCGTATTCGAATATTGCTTTTCAGATTGGTGCAGGACAAACCATCAGTCATCCATTCACGGTAGCTTTTCAAACTGAATTACTCCATGTTAAACGTGGCGATCGCATCCTGGAAATTGGAACAGGAAGTGGTTTTCAGACTTCCATATTGAGCGCACTGAGTGCTCGCGTGGTGTCTATAGAACGGCAGCGGGAACTGTTTTTAAATGCGAAACGCATTATCCATCGCTTAGGTTTTACGCCTAAATTGTTTTACGGAGATGGTTATAAAGGAAAAGTAACTTATGCGCCGTACGACAGTATTATTGTTACTTGTGGAGCTCCTTTTCTTCCTGAAGATTTAAAAAAACAAGTAAAAATTGGTGGTCGTATCGTTATTCCAATTGGTAAAGGCGATCAACAAATTATGACCACATTTGATCGTATCGACGAGAATGAATGGGATGTAAAAGAATATGGTGATTTCAGTTTCGTTCCCATGCTTAAAAATACGGCACGGTAATGAAGGAGTTGCGTCCGCTAACAATCTCTGCATCGATCAAAAACAGGCCTACTGTGTTACTGACACAAGAATACGAGCGTTTTGTCTTGCATCAACCCTTTTCAAGTAAAGGATGGCTCAATTTTCAACTGAAAGCGTTCCTTTATCAACACTACAAAATTGAAATGCTGCGTACGGGCTTTTTCACGTTTCAGGAGAAGAAGTATTTGTGCCATGAGATGGTAGATGGAAGTGTTCTTTTTATAGATTGGTGGCAATATCAGTGGAGACAAAAGCGCCAGTTCAATCGTTTTTTGCAGCCTAAAGCACTTTTCTACATGTATTTAATTGATTTTTTCTTCCCTGTTTTTGAACCGTCCAAAAAATGGATAATACCTGGTTTTAAAGATCGATTCATGGGACATCCGTTTCCCACCCCTCAATTTGAGCAACTGCGCTTTCAGCCGATGAATATCAGCCAGGTGGGGTTAAACAGCGTTGGTGCCCGCACTTTTTTTCGTCACATAAAAAGTGATTTACCTGTGTTTTTAGAAGATTTCATGACGCTGCATCACGATAAATTACGGGCTGATTTAAAATATCGAATCCGACTCAGTTCAGAATATCGCAATCATTACTGGAATGCTTTTCAGCAATGTTTTGATGAGGACTTTATCAATTATGCTGTCGCTGCAATTAAAAATTATATGTTACAACTTTAAGCACATGGATACATTCTACTCACTCATCTATTATCGACCCAACGTAATGACGGACGAGTTACTGGCGCTTGGGGTCCTGGCTAGCGGTGGAGAAGGACCTTTTTTATATATTTCCAAACGGCGCACGGACCTCCTGAAAAAAACGATACATCCTCAAACCTTTACGGCATTGCAACGTCGCATGAAAAGTTTAAAGAAAACGGTAGATGATTATAGAATCGAGCATACAGATTTGATGTTATTCGATCCGCACTATTCACGTGAAAAGCTGGAAGCACTTCACAGCGAAAGTTCAGGTGCTATACTTTATAGTAAAACAGTTTCAATCAATCAGTGGCTGGACGCTTCACAATTCAATGAACTCATCTATCAATTTTTTGGGGATCGTGCAACAACAAGTAAAAAGAAACGACCTGTTTTTCAATTGCGGTGGAAAGCTTTTTATCAATCCAAACATTGTGATTCGTGGGAGCGGAATGTGCTGCTATCGAACATTTGCGATGTTGATTTGCCGATGCGGTTGGACCTCTATCGAGCCGATTCCAAAGCAATCGCAAAGGGACTTAATTTTGATTTGAAACCAGCAACAGTGAAACGAAGGATCTATGAAATCCAGTTATTGGCCGAATCTTTACCGGACCACTATATTTATGTCGTTCATCCTTCTCCGCGCAAAGACATAGGAAAATCACTGCTCAAATCAATGAAACATACCGTTCCTCATATTGTCACTAAAAAATTCTCCTCCTTCAGGGATAATTCGTAATTTGTGATCCATTGTACTGCAAAACTTTAGTAATGATCAAATTTGGTTTTGAAATGTTACAGTTCAATATAAAATTGAGAAAAAATGACATATATGAGGATTATAATTACAGCACTGTTAAGTTTGACCCTTACGACGATTTCGAGTTGGGGACAATCTTATAATTTAGATTCACTATCGCACCTTGATTTTCAAGCGTTACACAACACGAACCTCAACGACATATGGGGGTATGTAGATGAAAATAATAATGAATATGCTTTAATTGGTGCGGCAAAAGGAGTTTCTATTGTTGATGTGACCAATCCTCAAAATCCAACAGAGGTGTACTGGCACTCTGGAACTGAGAGCACATGGCGCGATTTAAAAGTTTATGGTGATTATGCTTATGTCACAACGGAGGCAGAGGATGGTTTATTAATTATTGATCTTTCTCCGCTACCCAATAATCCTGTTACTTCAACAACGAATTTTTACGATAGCACTGATCCGTGGAATTCAGCACACAATATCTGGATTGATGAAAATGGATATGCTTACATATTTGGTTCAGATCGCGGTAATGGAGGTGTAATTATCCTCGATGTTTTTACGGACCCTATGAATCCGGTCGAAGTGGGCGAATTCGATAATTGGTATGTTCACGACGGATATGTACGCAATGATACTATGTATTTAGCGCATATTTATGAAGGTTTTTTCTCACTGGTAGATATTAGCGATAAAACGAATCCTGTCTTATTGGGAACGCACCAGACACCATCTAGTTTTGCTCATAATATTTGGCCTTCGGATAACGGTCAGTTTGTATTTACGACTGACGAGGTTTCAGATGCCTATGTGGCAGCCTACGATATATTAGACCCTACGAATATTCAGGAAGTGGATCGCATTCAGTCCAGTCCGGGAGATCAGGTGGTCCCTCACAACGCACATGTGGATGGAGATTTTTTGGTGACATCGTATTACGCCGATGGTGTCGTTATTCATGATATATCAGACCCTGAAAATATGGTGGAAGTGGGGCGTTTTGACACATATCCCGGGACGTCAACATCGACTACAGGTAACTGGGGTGCGTATCCATTCTTGCCTTCTGGTAATATTTTAGCTACTGATATTGAAAATGGCTTTTTTGTGCTTGGAAGGAACTATGATTACGGTGCCAAACTGGAAGGCACGATTACAGATAATGGCAATGGTAATAATTTACAGGGCGTTGACATTACAATCTCTGGAGAACCTCAGGTTGAGTTATCTGATTTGAATGGATTATATAAGATGGGTGTTTCCAACTCCGGCACTTATACAGTCGATTATGAAAAATACGGGTATGAATCACAATCAATTAGTACAACGCTGACTGCTGGGGACACGGTGATTCAAGATGTCGCAATGGTTCCACTGGATGATTTTCAGTTTACAATTGAAGTCGAAGATGAAAATGGAAATCCGGTTAACGGTGCTGATGTTCGTATGTCGCACTCCGGAAATTCTTTTGATTTGATTACTAATGGGCTGGGAGAGGCACAAGTAACACTTTATTATGACGATACTTACGAAATTATTGTAGGGAAATGGGGTTTCTATACCGAATGTCAAAATATAGCTATCGATGCTTCGACCAATAGTGTTAAGGTTATTTTATCCGATGGTTATTATGACGATTTCACCTTTGATTTTGGCTGGTCGACGACTTCAAGTGCTGATGCCGGTGATTGGGAACGCGCTGTTCCTGCCGGGGAAGTAGTCACAGGTAATTACCCTAATCCGAATATCGACAGTCCCGATGATTGTGGTATGCACGCATTTGTAACTGATAATCGACCAGGAACTGAAGGTAATGTTACCGAAGGTACTGTCACATTAATATCTCCCGTATTTGATTTAACGGGCATCGATGACCCATATATCAATTACGAACGATGGTTTTATAATTATCATGGTCCCAATTCGCCTAATGACACGTTGCGAATCGTATTATCGAACGGTACTGATTTTGTAACGATCGATAAACAGGGGAGTGATGAAAATACATTTGACCAGTGGATTAAAATTAATAAACGCGTGACTGATTATGTGACGCCGACTTCAAACATGCAGCTCTTTGTGAGTACCTCAGACTATTCTGGCACAGTGAATATTGTCGATGCCGGATTAGATCATTTCTTTGTTTCTGACGGGAATGTAACTGAAGTTACAACTCAGGACTACTTTCAAACAACGACACATGTTTTCCCTAATCCATTTACGAATCAGATGACGCTTCGGGGTTTGGCTGAAGTAAACACTGATGAAATTCGTCTTGTAAATGTGCAGGGTGAGCAATTACCCATCCATGTTGTAGAACAGAATAAGGGTACCTATCATGTCACACCAGAAGGGTTCTTACATGCCGGAATATATTTTATTCAAACGCCGGGTCAACAGTTTAAAGTGATCAAGAAGTAATTCAGTTCATCGATTTGATGGATGGCGTACTTTTTTTGTCAATGTTTGGAGAGTAGAAGGTACACGATTCAGGCGATCAATAAATGTTGAATATTTTTATTCGAATGACTAAAATTTATGATTAGTCCCCATCACTTGTGATTGATCCTTTAGTTGCGTCTTCTTTTCGATTATTGATATAGAAATGGCAATAGATCACTATCATAAAAGCGTTTTTGATTCTATCAAGATGTTATGCCTTACCAACAACTTATCGTCTTTGAAATAGCGCACAATCGATAGAAGTTGCGACTGCTCAGTTAGAGAGTATGCCCGTACGATCACTGCCGATTCAAGTGTTAATGTACAAATAATGGATCAATCTACTCTACGAAAGAAAAGTTGCCACTCGACGAGTGCCCAGATCAAAATAAAAGCAACCTGGACGGTTTGAGCATTCATATTGAATCCAATTACAAATATGAAATGGGTAGCCAGGTAAAAGACAACTGGATAGAGAACCCGAATTAAGAATTTAGGGAGCGGGGGCAGTTCTCGTAAATATTTTCTTAAATCCTTCATAACAAAAAAAGCACCGAATATTTCGGTGCTTTACGAGTACTTGATTTTTATAACTAACGTTTTCTCATGTAGGTCTCAATAATATCCTTATTGATTGATTTTATAATGAGATTATTTTTTGTTACTTCCTGGATTTCGTATTCCTCTACTATGACAGTATCTTCCTGCGTGTAACGCATTGTGAGAATGGGTGTATCTTTACTTTTCACATCCCATTGTCCTGAACGACGCTGCTCGATATTTCGAACACCTTCTTCATTTTTGGCGTTTTGAATAGAATCGTAGACGCGGAAATAACCGTTTTCTTCATAAAAAGTAACGATCGTTGAAGATTTTTCTTCGAAATTAATGGATTTATCACCTTTCTCATTCTTGCGGTTCTTCAGCACCCATCGGGTGGATAATAATTCCGATGTCGTGAGTTTGTTATTCACTTGCTCGTCTTTTACATTTTCTTGATCTGATGAAGACTTCTCATCGTTTTTACACGAAAGTAAAACGAGCGAAATCACAAAAATCGAATAAATAAACTTCATATTCTAAAATTTCAGTTGATGATGAATACAAATATACAAAATTCTTTTTCAGATGCTTTATTACAGTGTAAAAAGAAATGAACAAGATGAAACTAAATATGATGATCTGCCTCTTTCCCTCGTATAACTAAAAATGCATATCCGCTACTTTACCCCAAGATAAATTGGCGATGGTACATTTTTT
>CAYFTH010000075.1:0-15612 GCA_964346075.1 uncultured Fluviicola sp.
TAAAAAAATGTACCATCGCCAATTTATCTTGGGGTAAAGTAGCGGATATGCATTAAATTTTTCTTTGTTATGCATTCGCTTGTATGCTTTATTGATGTTTTGTTTAATTTCACCGGTGAAAGATTACTATCTTTGTCAAAAATCAAATTTATGATTCAACGTGTTCAAAACCTTTATTTGATTCTGGTGTTCGTGGCACTCGTCATTTTGACGATCGGTACTGACGTTTTTGTGTCTACAGTAACTGAGCCAAACGCCTTTACAGCGACTACTCACGCCAACGTGTACGGTGTTCAAAGGGATCTTTCGATTGAAGGCGATGTTTCTGAGGCATCAGCGGAATATATCAAAATGACCACAGAACAAGTGGAGGTTCCCAGTGAAAACGTACGGGGTATTCCTACTTTTTATTTCCCCTTCTTTTCGATTACCATTCTCATGTGTATAATAACAGCGGCTACTGTGTTGAGCTATAGGAAATTGAAGCGACAACTTAGACTTGGTCGAATACTTTTTGTTATCAATTTTATTGGATTTGGAACTGTTCTCGTTCTTTATTACGTATTACGACAAGAAACAGCAGGCCTCAGTGATTCATTTGTAACAAGTTATCAACTAGGGGTTGGTTTTTACTGTATTGTCATAGCGACAGCATTTTCTTTTCTGGCGAATATTGGTATTCGTCGCGATATTAAATTAATTGAATCCATAGACCGCATTCGCTAATATGAACTTTTTATCTGTAGAACAACTGACCAAATCTTACGGTGACCGCCTTATTCTTCAGGATCTAACCTTTGGTATTGATCAAGGTCAGAAAGTCGCTTTGGTGGCCAAAAACGGTAGTGGGAAGTCCACTTTACTCCGCTGTCTGATGGGCAAGGAGCCCTACGACGATGGTCGCATTGTTTTTCGAAATGATATATCGATTAGTTATTTGCAACAAGCGGATGAATTAGATCCAACTAATACGATTTATCAGGAAGTGCTCAATCATGATTTGCCACGACTGAATGTTTTTAAAGCATATTCGAAGGCTGTCGAAGCAAATGACGAGGAGAAAATGGCAGCGCTCTTTGAAGAAGTATCGGAGATGAATGCCTGGGACCTTGATAGTACTATTGAGCAAATTTTGACGGAGTTGAAGCTCGAAGATTCCAGCAAGAGTATTGAAACGTTATCTGGGGGACAACGCAAGCGTGTAGCACTGGCAAAAGTGTTGATTGCTTCACCTGATTTCCTCATCTTAGATGAGCCTACCAATCATTTAGATCTGGACATGATTGAATGGTTAGAACGTTATCTTTCGACTTCCAAATCTACGCTTTTGATGGTGACCCACGACCGCTATTTTTTAGAGGTTATCACGGACGTAATTTATGAACTCGAAGATGCAGAGCTCTTTAAATACAAGGGCAATTTTTCGTATTATTTAGAAAAGAAGGCGGAACGCGAAGAGCATCAGGCAACCACCGTTGGAAAGGCTAGAAGGCAGTTTAAAAAAGAGCTTCAGTGGATTCGCAAACAACCTAAAGCCCGCGGAACTAAGCAGAAAGCTCGCATTGAAAACTTTAAGTCTACCAAAAAAGTAGCGCAACAAAATTTAGAGAAAGACGCACTGGATATTCCTACAAAAATGGAACGGTTGGGCACCAAGATTTTAGAATTGCACAATATTCAAAAATCCTATCCCGACAAACCGATCGTCAATCAACTCGATTACACTTTTAAACGAAAAGAAAGGTTGGGTATTGTTGGTCCTAATGGCGCTGGTAAATCGACATTGTTGAAGATGATAATGGGCGAGGAAAGTCCTGATCGCGGTAAAATTGTCATCGGAGAAACAGTTGTATTTGGATATTATTCGCAGCAAAATATTCATGTTGATGAAAATATGAAGGTTATAGATGTGATCCGTGACGTTGCTGAGTTTATTCCGCTTGAAAAAGGACGTGAGATGTCAGCGGCTCAGTTTCTGGAACAATTCTTATTTCCGAGAAGTATGCATTACAATTATGTGTACAAATTGAGTGGTGGTGAGAAGCGGAGACTCAAGCTCATGAAAGTCCTGATGGCGAATCCTAATTTTTTGATATTGGACGAGCCGACCAATGACCTCGATATTTTTGTGTTGAGTGTGCTCGAGGATTATTTACGAAACTTTCAAGGATGTCTGATTGTAGTGTCGCACGACCGTTATTTTATGGATAAAATGGTAGACCATATCTTCGTTTTTGAAGGGAATGGCGAAATTCAAGATATCACCGGTAATTATACTGCTTATCGGGAGTTGCAGAAAGATTTGCATCAGGAGCGTCTTGCTGAGAAAAGGGCGGTAGCGGCAGAGAAAAAGGTGGAAAAATCCACTAAAGAAGCTCCTGAAAAGAAGCAAAAACTCAGTTTTAAGGAGCAACAAGAATTTGAATCGCTGGATGAGGAAATAGTGCAACTTGAAACAGAGAAGGAAGAACTTACGGCAATTTTATCGAAAAATGAAAGTTCGTCAGAGGAAATGAATGAGGCGAGCAAAAGACTTTCTGAAGTCGTTGGAATGATTGATGAGAAGTCAGAACGATGGATGTATCTAGCGGAGTTTGTTTGAGCATGACTAAAGTCATCTTTCGAACAAGACAACACGTACATGATGAGGTGGCACTGATCGGCGCTCGACAGTTTCAATTTACCCGACAGCGCAAACTGGGCATGTAAAACCCCTTCTTATACGTAGTCAATCGTAAGGACGCATTGCAATACGCACTTACGGTTGGCGCTTACAAAAGATTCAGCGTAATGCTGGAAACTTACTGCTTCATGAGTTTTTTCGTCAAATAATAATGATCATCGATAATCACCGTTATCGTTAAGGATTGAGTTGCGATGCCTTTCAGTTGAATGGGGTAGGAATTTTTACCACTAACGGTATTTTTGAACGATCCTTCTGAGACAATTTTACCAGCAGCATCGGTGATAAAATAATCCACTTCTTTCGGCTGTTCCAATTCAAAATCGACGCTGATATTTTCTTTTGCGGGATTTGGGAAAACAGTAAAGTTATAGGGGTTTTTACCATTTATTTGGTCTAGCTTCAATGATTTATCGTAGATCAGCTTTACGCGGTAAATAGTTGGTTCAGCGGCTGTAACACCCGTGTTATTGTTGGAGAATGGGTTCTTCGTTTGACTTAAGATACCACCCACAATATGGCCCGCTACGATGGTGTCATCATTAATTTGTTCGAGGTGAACAACCCCGTGACCATTTTGAGGAAGATTTGGGTTGGTGAAAAATTCTGCACTCGCTCCTTTAAGTCCGGGCATTTCTGTAGGATTCTGAAATTCTACCATGGTGCCGTCGGAGTAGCGCGTAACCCGACTGATTGTTTTCACAAAAGGAACTTCAGTATCTTCAATAAGGCTTCCATTTTGATAATAATACTGACTCATTCCACCAAAAAACAGTGCGTGCATTTCGTTGCTGTCTGCATGGTGAAGCGCCAGTTTTGCGCTATGGTAATTACTTAGATATTGATTGAAACCGGTATTGGGGTAGTAGCCATCTTGATCAATATCAACGGGATAAAGGAAAGGAAGGTTTGCATTTTGTTGAAATACCCCTGAGGAAATCATAAAACCTTCACTTCCATCCGGGAATATTTGCGGAACGAGATTATAATCACGACGTCGCAGGTGTACGGGGTCAATCATTTCTGAATAGTTACCGAAGGTCGGTTGTGCTCCTGAATTATCTACTGTAAATTTTCGAATACCATTCACGTACGTTTGTGTATAGGTATTATTTCCCATGGGATTATAGGCACCATCAAATCGATGTCCACCGACCAGGTAAAGTGTATCATTTAAGACGTCCAGATGTCCGCCAGTGACTGCAAAAATATCGTCTTCGACCTGTTTGAAATAAGGAGTGATATCGTTGCCATTGATCACAGCGTCTATCAAGTTGGGGACATCAATCGTTGTGAGGTAGGGAAATGTAATATGACTTTGCTGAGTCGCTGAAAAGGCATAACCTCCCGCGAAGTAAAGTGTATCCTCTCGCTGTGCGAAATTCATATTAGTGGACTGCATTTGTTCTTCGATGGTTGCAGGTAATACATTAATACTGGTCGACCAATATTGTTCGGTATTAACATCTACGACCATTACATCGGTATTGTTTTGGTTTTCCGGAAAAGCATTGAACGGTTGACGCGCATGCAGTCCATCACGTCTTCCGCCAATAATTAGCCATTTTCCATTATGCTCTGCTTTGGCATATGAGTGAACACCAGGCATGTTGGGAATCGTTACGGGGTCGAGTTCGACGTGATACATAAATGAATCCTGAGCAGCTGTATTCAGGCCTAAAGCCATTCCTAAGAGTAATAAAAGTTGTTTCATCGTAAATTATTTAAAGTGAATAGTTAATGTTTTTGTTTTGTGTTTTCGCAACATTTGAACGTTGGCGGTATCTCCCCGGTTATATTGGGACAGTACCTCCATATAATCGTAAATATCTTTTACCCGTTGATTATCAATCGCAATGATGATATCTTCCTTGAGGAATCCGGCTTGATGTGCTGCCTTTCCCTCGATGACGGCATCAATTTTCAAGCCTTCACCATTTGATGTATAGCTTGGCATAATCCCCATTGTTACATTCAGCGAAGGTCTTTCACGCTTTCGAACATTTTTTGTTGCAGAAAAGGCAAATTTCAGGTCTTCAGGAATGATTACCAGTGATGCATACAAAAGCTCAGTCAACGTATTCATACCGGCATAATTAATTTTCGCTTCAACATCAGTTGCTTTGTGATAATCCCCGTGCTGACCTGTAAAAAGATGAATAGCAGGAATAGAATCGAGGTAGAAGCTGGCATGATCACTAGGGCCGATACCGGAACTATCTATGGTGACTTGAAATTTTGCTGTCAGTTTTTCCGTAACATAATTCCAGTCAGGAGAACTGCCAACACCAAATAGCTGTAAACCTTGATCGTGCATTCTACCAATCATATCGAGATTAATCATAGCTGCGATGGTTGTTTGGCCGCTGTAATATTTTAACCACGCTTTTGATCCCAACAAACCAATTTCTTCAGCAGAAAAGAAAGCGATGATAAAGTTGAAGGATTCTCGTACACCATTTTCAGCCAACTTTTTTCCGAGTAACAAAGCAGCAGCAACACCACTTGCATTATCATCAGCGCCATGGTGTATTGGATTTTCGCTCGTCGAACGACTGTTGATGTGAGCCCCTTTCCCGAGATGGTCATAATGAGCACCAATGACTATGGTCCTGGGACGATCATTATCGATATACCCTGTTACGTTTTTTCCAACAGCGGTCTTAGCATTTTTAATGGTATCCGCTATGTCTTCGAATTGAAATGATTGGAAGTAATTGTTATCTAGTGGTTCAATATCATTAATCTTCAATTTCTCCGATAAAAAAATTGCCACTTTATGAGCCTCTTTAGAACCCGCTCTACGTCCTTTCATATCAGATGACGCGAGGTACTGAATCTGTTCTTTAAGGAATAGGCTAGAAGATTGTGGTTGGGTATAAGCCGAGCTTCCTAACACCAGTAGTAGCGATATGAGTAAAGAATTTGTCATTTATATAACAAATTTACTCAATGCATACTATATAGTTTGTAACAAATATCACTTTAGAATTTCGCGCTATGATGCTATAACTATCAATTGCTCGTTCGTGTTCAGTTGTCGCATTCTATTTCAATTGTTTGACGCATGTAACCATCGTATAGCAGTATTTCTGGTCAGGTAGGTTGGAGCAATTCATTTTTCATTTAAAACATCCCGGAATCCATTAAAATCCTTGCTATTATTTAGCCTTGTCTAAAAATAAAATTTAATTTTGCGTAAGACTTAGTTGTATGGCAATAAGATTAACACAG
Organism: uncultured Fluviicola sp.; assembly: GCA_964346075.1. Classification (GTDB taxonomy): domain Bacteria; phylum Bacteroidota; class Bacteroidia; order Flavobacteriales_D; family Crocinitomicaceae; genus Brumimicrobium. The sequence continues at coordinate 5,918 of CAYFTH010000075.1, forward strand.
AGCGAAGAAAATTATATCAAGGCGGTTTATGCTTTGCAACAGCATCATCAAGCATCTGTAGGGACCAATGAACTAGCTGAACGGATGGATACTAAAGCGAGTTCTGTCACGGATATGATCAAGCGACTCTCGGAAAAATCTCTCATTCAATATGAGAAGTACAAGGGGTGTGAATTAACAGAGGAAGGAATTCGTACAGCGCTGAAGACGATACGTAAGCATCGGCTCTGGGAGACTTTTTTAGTGGAAAAATTAAAATTTGGATGGGATGAGGTGCATGACATTGCTGAACAACTGGAGCACATTCAATCGGTAAAATTGACGGATCAGCTTGATGCATTTTTGAATTATCCCAAATTTGATCCTCACGGCGATCCGATACCTGACCAGACTGGAGCAATAGTACAACGGGATCAATCGTTCGTGCTGAATGAACTCGAAATCGGAGCGGAAGGTGTTGTAATAGGTGTTGCAGATAGTTCAGCTTCTTTTTTACGTTTTCTGGACCGTTACAAGATCAATATTGGAACCCGCATTCAGATAAAAGAAATCTATGCATTTGATGATTCTCGTGCTATAGAAATTCACGAAGAAACCGTCAATTTATCTGCCGCCGCTACACAGAAAATCACCGTTCAAAAACAACAATAAAATGGAAGCAATTATAGCGTTTTTTGAAGAGTTACATCCTGTAACGGGTGCTTTGATAGCAACTTTATTCACATGGTTCCTCACTGCTTTGGGAGCTGCTTTTGTGTTCTTTTTTAAAGGAATGAATCGTGCCTTACTGGATGGAATGCTGGGTTTTACGGGTGGAGTAATGGTGGCCGCCAGTTTTTGGAGTTTGCTGGCTCCCGGAATAGAAATGTCTCAAGGTGAAGGCTTTATTAAAGTGATACCTTCGGCTATCGGATTTTTGTTAGGTGCTTTTTTCATTTTCGGTTTAGACAAGATATTACCGCATTTGCACATTAATTTTAAAGAGAGTGAAAAGGAAGGTATCGATACCTCTTGGCGCCGGTCAACGTTATTATTTTTAGCCATTACGCTGCACAATATACCAGAAGGTCTCGCAGTTGGAGTTATTTTTGGCGGCGCGGCGGCAGGTGCACCCGAAGCATCGATTGGAGGAGCTGTGGTGCTGGCAATGGGAATCGGTATACAGAATTTTCCTGAGGGAATTGCTGTAGCCATGCCCATGCGACGTCACGGTTCGTCTCGACGAAGGAGCTTTTGGTACGGACAATTGTCTGCTGTCGTAGAACCCATATTTGGAGTGCTGGGCGCTGTAGCGGTGTCTTTTTTCACTCCTTTACTACCTTATGCGCTTGCTTTCGCCGCGGGAGCCATGATTTTTGTGGTCGTGGAGGAGGTGATTCCCGAGACACAACAAGATCGATTTACTGATATCGCCACGATGGGATTCATACTGGGTTTTGTCATTATGATGATGCTTGATGTGGGATTGGGCTGAGATTATTAGAGTAAAATACCTTTAAAAAATAATATTATGAAATTTGCAGTAGCCGTGGGCTTCATATTTTTGCAGCTGACTTTATTGGCACAGTTCCCAAAAGATAGTATCATGAAGGGCAATCAGTCACCAAACTACGATGAACTGATCTCGTTCTATGAAGAGTTGGCCCGGGAAAATAGAGATATTCATTTGTATGCAATGGGTGCATCGGATTATGGCGTTCCTGTTTATTTGTGTCTCTTAAATGTTGTGGGGGACAGTGCGAAACAATTTGCACAAGCGAGAAAGTCTACAACGTTACTTATTAACAACGGTATTCATCCTGGTGAGCCGTGTGGAGTGAATGCTTCGATGCAAGTTGCCCGCGAGTTTAGTGCAATGCCTGAGAAGCAAAAAGGTGCATTTCCTGTAACGGCGATTATTCCCGCTTACAACGTGGGAGGTATGCACAATCGCGGAGGTTATAGTCGGGCGAATCAAAAAGGTCCGGAAGAGCATGGGTTTCGCGGGAATGCGCAACATCTCGACCTGAACAGAGATTTCATTAAAATGGATAGTAAAAACATGTTTACTTTCGCCAGGATATTTCACGGACTTGACCCAGATGTATTTATCGATACACATACGAGTAATGGCGCTGATTATCAGTATACCCTCACGTACATCACTCCAATTATGGAGAAGTTGGCTCCTTCAATAAAAGCATTGTACGAGGAGAAAATTATTCCTCATCTCCAAAAAAGTTTGTCGACAAAATGGAATTATGAACCATTTCATTATGTCAATCTCAAAGGAAGAACGCCAGATGATGGATTGACAAAATTCAATGCTACCCCGCGCTACTCCATGGGATATGCTGATTTATTTCATACCATTAGCTTCACCACTGAAACGCACATGCTCAAGCCATTCGAGGAACGCGTACGATCGACTTATGCTTTTATTTTAGAGATTATTGGCTTTGCGATGACGCAGGGAGAACAAATTGAGGAAGCGAGGAGAGGAGCCTTCAGTTATGATGCACTGCAAGATTATTTTCCCGCTAATTTTGTGTTGGATAGTACTGCGGATAGCCTGCTCTTTAAAGGGTATGAGTGGAGGAATAAAAAAAGTGATTTCGCTGATGCTGAACGATTGTTCTATGACAGAACCCGACCATTTGAACGATATGTTCCCTGGTTCCATAATATGCATTCCACCGATTCATTGACCGTACCAAAATTTTATATCATTGGAAGCCAGGAGAAGGATGTTATTGAACGACTGAAAGCGAACGGTATTGAAATGAATTCTGTCGATAAAGATGCGACGCTTGATGTAGAAGTAGATTACATGAAGGAATGGCAAACTGCTTCCTCTCCTTATGAGGGACATTTTTTGCATTATGAAATCGCTAAGCGAACGGTGCGGAATAAAGTTGCATTCAAGAAGGGGGATGTAATGATTCGAGTTCAACCAAGGAATAAGCGTTTCTTAGCTCATGTACTCTCCCCTCAATATTGCGACAGCTATTTTGCCTGGAATTTTTTTGATAGTTATTTGCAGCAAAAAGAACACTTTTCCTCTTATGTTTTTGAAGATTTGGCAAAAGAATATTTGCATGATCACCCTGAATTGGAGAGAAAATTCAGGAACAAAATAGGGGAGGATGCTGATTTTGCCAGTGATCGCCGTGCGCAGTTAGCGTTTATTTATAGGCATTCGCCATATCACGAAACGGAACACAATCGCATTCCTGTGTTTAGAATCTTTGCTGATCAATAAGATGATGCTTCTTTGAAGGGTGAAAAACTGATCATAAGAATAGAATAGACTGCCTGATGAGAAGCAGTTTCCACAGTCATTCGCTGTTACTTGAATCTAACGTAAAAAAAAGCGGCTGAGCCAAAGACCCAACCGCTTCTATCATTTAAATATATACGTTATTTTATAATACTTATACGATCTCTAAACAATGTACGCTCATTTGCATCGAGAATATGGAAGAAGTAGATGCCATTTTCCCAATTGGTTGTCTCAACCGTTGTTTCTTCACCTTTCACGGCATGCTGAGAAACTTTTTTACCCGTAGCATCAAAAATTACGATGTGTTTTGCCTGTGTTGAGGTAATGGCAAAGTGAACATCACTACTTGAAGGGTTCGGATAAACAACAACCGCATTTTCCCATGACTCCTGGTTCAAACTAGCATCATCTTCTGACACAGTAACTTCTTTACAGACGATAGACTCTTCGCAATCGCCAAAAGCCGTAAGACAAACAGTGTAGGTTCCAGGTTCCGAATAAGTATGCGTTGGGTTGAAATCTGTAGAAGTGTTCCCATCGTCAAAATCCCATTCGTAACTGTTCGCATTGGTCGTCAGGTTAAAGAAACTGACATCAAGGAAATTTGTGGTAACGTTGAAGCCTGCCGCTGGGGTATCTGGATTTGCTACGAGCGTATAGGAGTCAGTGATCTGGCATCCAGAAGCATCTGTAGCGGTCACCGAATAGGTACCATTTCCAAGTCCACTCCACGTTGATGAAGCTGGACCTCCATTCCACTGGTAAGTCACGTTCGTACCACCTGAAACACTGACCGTGATTTCACCATCTTGTGTATCGTTACATGTAGGTTGAACCAGCGTTTCGGTCATCGAGAGATTCACACTGTAATCCAAGGTGAAGTTTTCTGTTGCTGTACAACCGAAGTCATCCGTTGCAGTAACTTCGTATGTACCTGCGTCAAGATTATTGTATTGAGCAGTAGCGGGACCATTTAACCATTGATAGGTAAAGTTGGTACTTCCTGTGGCATTGGCCGTTATAGAACCGTCATTTTGCCCTGGACAACTTGGATCAGTAATATTTCCATTGACTTGAATGTTGGTAACAGAATAAGTGAGCGAGTAGCTAATAGTCGTATCACATCCACTTCCATCAGTGATGGTCACATTATAAGTTCCTGCATTCAAGTTATTAATGTTGTTGACATTTCCTGCTCCGTTATTCCAGGCGTATGTATATCCTGGCGTTCCACCAGAAACATTTAAACTGATAGATCCGTCTTGAGCTTCAGAACATTTGGGGTCTTCAACGGTACTAGCAACATTCAAGTTACAAGGTGTCGCTGAACTCAATTCAACACAATAATCTTCCACCTCTCCAGAAGTAAAGTTACCACAAGCACCGGGGAGTGGATCGGCACCATAACCTTGATAGGCCATTTGTACGCGCATTCTCGTATTACCAGGTGTTGCCGTGCCTGGAATATTCATAACATCCGTTAGTACCCCTTGACTCGTATTGCCTTGATCATAAATAAGTTCACCCGTATCGAATGTGCCGTTTTGATCAAGGTCTAACCAAATGCGAGTATATTCTGGTAAAGGCTGCCCGGCATTAAACCCAGGAGTCATCGTAAACGGTACACTTTGACCGATATTGAGGTTGATCGATGCAAGATCTGGTGGACGATAACCATTGTTGTCGCCACTGGATACAAGGTTTCCATCAATTTCCATTGACTCAATCCATTCATTTTGAGCACCGAGAAGCGCTATAGGACTATTTCCTCCATTAATCTCATTGAGAATAGTGTTCCCATCAGCCTGACTAATCATGATGGACGGGATGGTCACATTAGGATCTGATCCCCCCATGACAATCGTTCCATTGGGGTCATTGTTGATAATAACGATACCTCGAGCTCCAGCGTTTTGAGCATTGAGTGCTTTACTCGTAAAAGTACAATTTCCGCGCATTGCCACAGCAATATTACCGTTGATCGCAGCGCCGTTCACCAGCGCATTACAACCTTCATCTCCCGCTGCTGATCCGTCATCAACGAGTACGAGTTCACCGTAGGCAAAAAGTTGGCTTGGGTCACCTCCCCATCCATTCGTTCCATCATAACTGTAACTTCCGGCTATTCCGCTTGGCGAGTGCACAGTGAATGTTTCTCCTGGATCTGCATCAGTTCCTGCAGCACAATACGGGAGTTCAATGCAATTACCACAACCTGAGGTGGTAAAGGTAAGGGTGTCAGATGCAAAACTCGTCTCATTTCCGCAATCAGATTCAATATAAACCTCATAAACGGTACAAGATGTGAGTCCATTAAACGTATAGGATAAATTAGCCGTATTGTAGCTAGACCAGCTTCCAGAACCTTGTTCCTGTATGAAGATGTCGTAACTATTGGCATCAGGCACATCATCGTAAGCAATTGTAGCATCAAAATCATTGACTGTATTTGTCGTTAGATTCTGAGGTGGAGTACACGAGCTACAAGTTTGATTCATCAAAAGGTCAATCGAATTTTTTGCATTAATTCTACCACCTGATATAGTTCTGGATTGAAGATGAGCTGATTGATCTACACCATTCATGAGTGCAGATTTTACAATATCTGCAGTTCCCTGGGGATCTGATTGCACCAAAGACATGAAGTTAGGGCACGGGATACTGTACATCAAACCTACAACTCCTGCAGTCAAGGGACTTGCAAAAGATGTTCCACTCGTATAACTGTATCCACCATTACCATCCGTCGAGTAAATGTTATCTCCTGGTGCGGCAACATTTATCGTTTGGTCGCCATAAGCAGCAAAAGTAACCTGGTCCGTATTATCAGTAGCCGTCACACCAATCATATAATCCGAGGCACAACCAGTAGGCATATCACCTTGAACGTCGACGTCATAGCTACTATTGGCTGTTGCTCCGCAATTCAGTATACCAGCTTGACCAAGGTCGTCATAGAAGCTGCACCATATCGGGTAATTAGAGGGATCAGCTTGATTTATTCCCCAAGATGCATTTGTTGCCACAACGAAGGCACCATCGGCACCATTGGACTGATTCCAGATTGTTCGGGCATTCAATGGGTAGTCATAAGCTGCGATAACGTTGGCCTCTGTTAATGGCGTATGTCCAGCAACTACCATGATTTTTACATTCCAGTTGGCACCAGCTACACCTTGACCATTATCGCCTTGAGCACCTATCATTCCGGCAACTGCTGTTCCGTGATTGCCTGAACCAATGTTGTCGTCATTACTTTGAGCATTCCAACCGTTGTAATCATCGACGTAACCATTTCCGTCATTATCTACACCGTCGTTGGGGGTCTCACTGGTATTAATCCAATGATTACTCTGCAAGTCAGGATGCCCCATAACATCGGCAGATTCTATGACACATACCACAACATCGTCGCCATTCGCAGTGGTTCCTCCAGTGGTGATGTCCCATGCGAGCTCTGAATCAATATTTTGGTGTTGCCATTGATCCCCGTAGTCGGGATCGTTGGGAGCTACACGCATTTGTACTTCATGATTGGCTTGAGCTAGAAAAACCTCTTGTACTTTTTTTAGTTCAGCTAAAACACCAGGTACATCTGTTTCTTCATCATCAAAATTAAATAACCAGATGTCGGTCCGTTTAGACAAGACGCGATCTAATTTCACGCCGTAGTGCTGAGGCATTTGCTTTTCTACTAAATAGGGGTCGTGTCCATCCTGCATACGCACAATAACTTGATCGGGGACGTAGGGTTTTTCAGAATGGTTGTTTTGCCCAAATGAGAATTGGAGCATTAAAACCGATAAAATGCAAATCGAGAATATTTTTCTTAGCATATAATTAAATTTAACAAAGTTTAGCAAACATAAATTTATAATTTATTGGGGAGAATTTAAAAACACAATGCTGAGCGGTGAATGAGCATGTTAAAAGGAACCTTTATCTCATTTGAAGAGAGATAAAGTCAAATAAGCGACATTTATCAAGGACATCTTGTTTTGAATTGTGGTTGTTATTGGCTGTAATAGGCTTATGACCTTTATTTACGAGTCAAGAATAAGAAATCATTCCTTTAAGTATTCTATAATACTCTTACATTTACGGAGAAAAAAAAATATAATATTATGAATAGAATTATTGGTGTATTAGGATTATTATTAATGGCTTCTTATTCAAGTGCTCAGGTTCAGGTACCTGCTTTGAGTCCTGAGGCAGAGGTGGAGCAAACAATCGGGCTTTCTGAGGTAGAGATTGAATATTCGCGTCCATCAGTGCGAGACAGAGCTATTTTTGGTTCGCTCATTCCTCATGGTGAGTTGTGGCGCTTAGGAGCAAACAAAAATACGACAATTACGTTGTCGACGGATGCAACAATAGCTGGTGAACCTGTAGAGTCTGGAACTTATGCGTTATACGCCCGTCCTGGAAAAGAGAATTGGGAAATATATCTCTATGGTGAATCAGAAAATTGGGGAGTACCTGATGAATGGGACGAAAGTAAAGTTATTGCTGCATTTCAAATGGATATAAAAGAAGTTGATCATGTAGAATCGTTAACACTGGGGTTTGAAAATCTCACTACTTCGACATGTGATTTCTCAATAGCTTGGGAGAATTCAAAAGTTGTACTTCCTATGGAGTTTCCAACCGAAAAACTGACAGAAGCGAGCATTCTTGAAACCATGGAAGGGGAGGATATTAGTGAGCGCGACTATTATGGCGCTGCATCTTACTACTTGAATGCTGAAAAGGAGTTAGAGGATGCTCTAAATTATATCAAGAAGGCCGTTAAAATGCGTGGTGAAGAAGCTTTTTGGTATTTGCGCAAGCAAGCACTTATTGAGCATAAATTAGGTATGAAAGAGAACGCTATTAAAACGGCGAAAAGATCATTAGAAAGTGCCAAGAAAGCAGAAAATTCGACATATATTGAGATGAATCAATCTTCTATTGATGAATGGGAGCAGGAATAAACGTTTGCTTTTCTATTGAATAGAATGCCGTTTGCTTTGTTAGTAAACGGCATTTTTTTTAGACCTCCTTATTTGGAAAAGCGGATTGATATTCATCATATCGTATGAATATATCACGAACGTAATTGTAAGTTTCTGTGCCTCTCAGGTATCCGTAATAACATTGAGGGTCATGATAGTACTTTGGCTGGGAGAGTCGCTGTATAAAGACTTCTACATTATCGTCCCAAACCAAAGGGTCTTTTCCATATTTCTTGGCCAATCGCTGTGCATCTAAAATATGTCCACGCCCCGCGTTGTAGGTGGCCAATGTAAACTTTAATCGCTGGATACTATCTGGAATTGTTTCCCATTGTCTAAAATCGTGCGCAAGCTTTTTTGTACCTCCTCTAATCTGAACGGTTGGGGAAGAGTCGGGAAACACACCATACGCAGGACCTACGCTAGGCATAAATTGCATAAGACCATAGGCTCCAGCCCATGATTCTTGTTTTCTCCGAAATTTTGACTCCTGAAACATAAGAGCGGCAATTAGTCGCCAATCCCAATTGTATTTGGTTGCTACATGTTGGATGATATCATCATAAGGGGAAATTTGATTACCGCCAATCGATGAATATCTATTTTGCGATTTACGCGTAAACTGAGATATATTTAAATATTTGTGCTTAATGTAGCGGTAAGTAGATGTTTTCATAAAGTCTTCCAGCCATGCATTTAGTTTTTTACGCAATAACGGGCTACTTTTGCGAACGCCAAAGGCAATTTTTTGTTTCACACTCAACTCTAATTCAGCGTCAATATTAGGGTAAAAACGTTGATTGAGTAATGCAACATTCTTGTCAGTTACCGTATAATCAATAAAGTTGTTAGCGACCATTTCAATCACATCTTCAGGGATCACATTACCTTCTAGAGGGGATAAAAAAATAGTATCACCGAGTTCGTTTTGTAAGTTGACAAGACGATCATAATAACTAGAGTTCTTCCAAACATGGATTTCTTTTTGTGCAAGATCGGCAGGATCACGAATGACATCTTTTTGCCAATCTCTTTTCCTGCGCTCACGCCAATCTTCTGGTTTGCGTTGAACGAGAACCTGAGAGGTCCGAATGTAAGGGGTAGAAAAATCGATGACTTGTCTTCGGTCCTTTGTCACGGTATAATTACATGAAATCAGATCGCCTTCACCATTGTTGAGTTTATCAGTTATTTCATCTAGATCTTTGACAATTTTTATATGTAATTTAACGCCAATTTCACGGGCAAACTCATTCAGTATTTCATATTCCAGGCCCATTTTTTGACCGCGATAGATAAAATAACTATTGGCGCTATTCTCTACCAAAACTGTTAATGTATTGTTTTCGAGAATATCATCTAGATCGTTGTGTTTTTCTGTTGGTACACTTCCAACAACAGTTTTTTCTCTCGTTTGTGAGTGCTGACACTGGTAAGAA
>CAYFTH010000076.1:0-15534 GCA_964346075.1 uncultured Fluviicola sp.
AGGTCTCGCTTTTGATATTAAGTAATCACAATTATAAAAATTAAATATTATGAAACGATATAACAAAATACTCACCGCAATTTTAGTGTTTATGAGCTGTATGGCATATTCACAGCAGATTGCAGATTTAGAAGGAATTAATTATCAGGCTGTGGCAATTGACACAGATGGAAAAGAGACAGTCGGTAAAGATGTTGTCGGAAAACCATTGTACAACAAAGATATTGGTGTAAAATTTACTATCACAAGTAGTATGGATGGTAACATCTATTATCAGGAAGAACATTCAACGACGACCAACGAAGATGGTCTGTTCTCCCTGAATATTGGTACAGGAGAAGTGACTCCGGAAACGGATTACACGGAGTTGCTCGAAATGCCCTGGATCAATGGTGATCAGTGGTTGAAAGTTGAAATTGCCATTGGTGATGACGGTGACTTTGAAGAGGTCAGTAATCAAAAGTTTATGGCAGTGCCTTATGCATACTACACTGATGATATTGCAGATGACGCGATTACTACTGAAAAAATTCTGGATTCAACAATCCTCAATCAGGATATGAGTACTGAATCGGTTGACACAAGAGTGATTGAAGACTCAACTATATTGAATGAGGATGTCAGCACAGGTGCAGTTGATACACGGGTCATTCTGGATTCTACAATTCTTAATGAAGACTTGAGTACGGGATCAGTTGATACGCGTGTTATTCTGGATTCTACAATTCTTAATGAAGACATGAGTACGGGATCAGTCGATACACGTGTCATTCTGGATTCTACAATTCTTAATGAGGATATGAGTACGGGATCAGTTGATACGCGTGTCATTCTAGACTCTACAATTCTTAATGAGGATATGAGTACAGGTTCAGTCGATACGCGGGTTATTCTTGACTCGACAATTTTGAATCGCGACATTGATACAGGGGCTATTGATTCGCGCACCATCTTGAATGAATCAATTCAGGCAATCGATATAGGTGTCGGTGAAGTGACTACAGACGAAATATTGAATGAGACCATTTTAAATGAAGATATTGCCAATGCTACGATAGATCTCACGACTAAAGTAGATGGTATTTTACCTGTTGATAATGGTGGAACTGGCATTGACGCGAGCACTGCAGCTAATGGTACATTACTTATCGGAAATGGAACTGGATTTACGCTCGATTCACTCACAGCCGGATCTGGAATAATCATCGATAATACTGCCGGTGGCATCGAGATATCCTCTGGTGTTCAGGGAGTTAATAGTGCTGTAGCTGGTAACGTTAATCCAAATGTTATTACTGACGGAGATACCTGGATTTCACCTGCCATCCCCCTTACTGGAGTAGATTTCGGAAATATCGTAGTAGGTTCTATTGATACGAGTCTTGAAGGATGTCAGATGACCACTTATGTAACAAATACAAACGTAATCAAGGTTTCTATTTATAACGGAACAGGCGGTAACGTGAACCTTGGTAACGGACTGGAACTACGAGTGCTCGTTGTTCAGTAAATAAATTATAAACATCCAATAATGCTCATAATTGGATCATTCATAGATAATCAGTGAAAATGAGCAGGGAGATTTCTTCGGGAATCTCCCTTTTTTATTTCAATCGCTATGATATGAATTTACTGTTATTCTAAACAGGCCATGACCATCATCTGCATCCCAACCTTCAGGGCATCGTGGTCAATGTCAAATCGAGAATTGTGCACACCGTGAACAATTCCTGCCTCATCGTTTCGGACACCAATGCGAAAAAAACAAGTGGGGACTTCTTGTGCGTAGTATGAAAAATCTTCCGCGGTGAGCCGAATGGGAAGATCATGTACTTTTTCTTGCCCTAACCAATTATTCGCTTTCTCAATAAAGTTCCGGGTAAGTTTCGGGTCATTTTCCAAATAGGGATAGCCGCGACTAATATCAACCTCAGCGCGGGCGCCGTGAGCTTCAGCTATGCGACTTGCTTGATGAGAAATTTGTTGGAGTGCTTGCTCCCTCCACTCTTCATTCATCGTGCGAAATGATCCTTTTAAGTGAACATGAGAAGGAACCAGGTTGGTCGCACCGAGCCCTTCAAAATGACCAAAATTCAATACACACGGAATTTTTGGATCACACTTCCTACTGACGATTTGCTGCAGTGATGTCACAATTTCTGCACCCACTAAGATACTGTCCACTGTTTCGTGTGGAGTAGCACCGTGACCACTCTTCCCGTAGATATCAATATAAACCTCGTCACACGAAGCCATGTAAAGCCCTTCCTTTGTACCGATGTTACCGACGGACATATCCGGAAAGACATGCAATGCATACATTTCTTTGACATCAGGATTTTTTAGGCAACCTGCTTTTATCATTAAACTTGCTCCACCTGGATTTTTCTCCTCTCCCGGCTGAAAAATTAACTTGACAGGGTCGGGAAGATCGGATTTCATTTCATGGAGTATTTCAGCTGCACCCAATAAAACCGATGTATGTACGTCGTGACCGCATGCGTGCATGACTCCATCATTTTGAGATTTGTAGGGCACCTCATTCTCTTCCTGAATCGGTAAAGCGTCAATATCTGCGCGAAGCCCCACACAAGGTGTATCAGCAGAATGCTGCTCACCGCGTATGATAGCAACGATACCAGTGTCCGCAACTCCCGTCTGATGTTCAATGCCAATCGCATCCAACTGTTTGGAAATGTACTGCATCGTCTTATGTTCCTGGTACGAAAGTTCGGGGTGCTGGTGTAAATGGTGCCGATAAGCAATGACCTTTTCGTGCAAGGCTGTCGTTTTATTGATAATTTTTGTTTGTAAAGTATTATTCATGTCTCCAATCTATTATTCCAGTGTAAATCATTCTAAATGCAACATAGACCATGATGAACCCAAAAAAGGTCTTGACCACCGCAGGCGATAGACGAAGCGATAGCTTTGATCCAAAATAACCACCCACTACAAAAGTAAGCGCAATAATAGACCCGTATAAAATATTCACTTCTCCTGCTTTGTAGTAATTATAAAAAGCCAATATTCCAATGGGAGGAAGCATCAAAAATAAGGATGTACCCTGAGCCATATGCTGTGAAAATCCGAAAGCATAAATAAGCATAGGGACGATAAGTATTCCCCCTCCTACACCAATAAAACCGCTCAAAATCCCTCCGAATAATCCAATAAAAACCAATATCAAAAGAGAAGAAATGGTCATGACCTTAATGTTTTGTAACGAATTTACAATTTATGACGAATAATGTGCTTGTTTCCGTGGAATAATTAACTATATGGTCTTGCAGCGCATGATTTTTATTTCACATCGTATTCTTTCATTATTTTTGTAAGAACGCAGCATCATGAAGCATTATTTACTTAAAGTTGTAGCTAACATCATCGGGTTTCTTGTAAGCTTCGTTAATTTAAGATTGGCTGATGTAGGTGTGGTGGTGTTTGTTGGTGGTCCCTTTGGTTTGGGCTGCGCAAGATGATTGTAGTTGAACTTTCAAGGTGCTGGTTGAGTTATAAATTTGTAGGAAAACGAAAATTGAAATACGCAAAGACATGAAAATACATAAGTTTACGCTGAATCCACTTCAAGAGAATACTTACCTGGTCACTGATGCCAATAAGAACGGCGTGCTCATCGATCCTGGATGTTACTTTCAAGAGGAGAAAGAGTCGCTAAAGAATTTTATTCAAAAAGAGAATATTGAACTCAAAGCTATTATCAACACCCATGCTCATCTGGATCACATTATGGGGATAGCTTATATTAAAAGTCAATTTGATGTGCCACTTTATTTGCACAAAGAAGATGAAATCACGCTGAATATGGGAGAACAAAGTGCACAACTTTATGGTCTAACGTTATTTGAATCATCACCACAACCAGACGAGTTCTTAGAAGAGGGGCAAGAATTGTGTTTTGGAAATATCGAATTTAAAGTGTTGTTCGGCCCGGGACATGCACCGGGACACGTTGCCTTTTATAACGCCGATGAAAATGTTTTGATTGGAGGAGACATTATTTTTAGAGGAAGCTATGGTCGGGTTGACTTGCCTGGAGGTGACTTCGAGACACTCAAAAAGACGATCAATAATACCATCTTCACGCTGCCGGAAAAAACATTGATTTACACCGGGCATGGTCCTGAAACTACTGTTGGAGACGAGAAAGGATCAAATCCCATTAATTGGTAATTTGGCAGGAACGAGCGATTACGCGGACCTGTTGAGATAAGCTTCTCGCTTGATGGTTTTAAACCCTTTTCGTTTTATTTTTGATAACATCCAGCTTTTGAAGTCAAAATACTCAAAAGCAACGGTGGAGTAGGGGTTTTTACTAAATGCTGTAAGTTCTTCAAGAGCTTTGCGCAGTATAGTTTCTGATTCAAAAGAGGATTTGGCATTAATCACTTTTCTTAAGTAACTGATGAAAGTAGATTCAAAGGAAGCATCTCCTCCGTTTTTCCGAATTTGACGCAGCGTATTTTTGATGGCGTAGGGAAGGAGTTGCTCACTGTTCAATTCATAGTGAATAATGAGGTGCAAAAGTTGGGCGTAAATAATAATATCCTCTTTTTGACCTAAATCTGGTGCATTTAGAATAGCATTAATCCATTTGAGACTTGAGCTATAATCTTCATTTCCAAAAAAAGCAATGCCTAAATTAAAATATAAGTAGGCTTTGCGGATAGGAGTGATACCGTGTTCGTATGATTGTATGCCTTTGATCACTTTTTGTTCGAGTGCGACGGCTTTATTAAAATGTGCTTGCTGTATGTAAATCAAGAGTTCGATACTTGAAGAACTTGAGAAATGCTTGATGTCGAAGTCTTCATCAGAAGCTATTTTGTAACGTTCTTTCATCGTGCGGAGTTCTCCGAGATAGGCATGGATGTTCTTTTCTTCTCCAATTGTGGATTCCAAATGGATCAAATTGGTGAGCAGCGATAAATAAAGGTCAGGGTTCCGTTTGATCTTATCCTTGTTAACTTGAAATAAGCGCATATTCTTTTTTAAACATTTTAGCGAGTTTTTTTTGTCTAATACGGCAAAGTAATAGGCACTCTCAAAATGATTGGTCAGGTGTTTATTTTCAAAACTTTGATAATCGGGAAGTGTGAGCTGTTTGTAAGCACGAAAATCAGATTGAAAAAAAGCTTGATCAGCTTCAGATCTTGATGGTCCTAAGCGATTCAGTCGAATAAAAAGTTTTGATTTTAACAACCATAGCTCTTTATAATAAACGCGTGCTGCATTTGTGTTTTTCCAGGACTTGGTCTGCTGTTCAAGCTCCTCACCTGAAGTTGTTGTATATCCTGTCGATTCGTTGACTTGATCAATTTCCAGTTCGATTTTCTGAAGGAGGGTGACTTTTTCGTGTTTGTCAGCAAGGCGACGTGCAGACTTCAGCTGACGCATCGCGTGCTCATACAAACCCTTCTTGTACAGTACCTCAGCACTGTGCAAGTTTTTATAAATACTCGAAGTAACAGAATTATCTGTATGATAGCTGTTTAAAGCTTTTATGATTTGATCGTAAAGCCGTTTTTTTGTAATCGAAAATTGATTGAGAAAGGATGCACCTCTAAAATGTTCAAAAAGCAATTCTTCATCATACTCATCCTGGTGAGCGATGTAGTCGAATATTTTGACGTAATTATTTTCTTTTCCAATAGTATGGCGAGAAGCGTGTAATTTAAAATAGCGCTTTTCACTTTTTGATAAATGGTGAATAAGCTCGTGTAAAAGAGGAGAAGCAGTTTTTGACATCGTGTTTTAATTTAATCTTCTGCCTCAATTTAATAAAATAGAAGGCTGTGAGGAACCTCGTTGCTTCAATAGAGGATTCAATTGAGTGATTGGTGCTGGATCAATAGTAATCAGTGATTACCTTATGCTAAAATGATTAAAGGTGACTCATTAATTACGAATGATTAAGTCGCTTTTAATCGACAACCTCGAGCTTGGCAAACTTTAAGATGAGCTTTTTTTGTCCTACCCGAGGAAAGAAAACAGTGGCTTTTTGATCCGGTGAAGTACCTTCCAGCGCTGTGACTTTGCCTTTGCCAAACCGACTGTGAACAACGTTGTAACCAACTTTGAGTTCCTCCGTTGTTCCACCTTTTGATGTAGCACTCGCTTTTGATGGTCCACCAGTTTCTTTGAGTGGTTTTAAACTGCCTTTAGGGCGCCCCATCATACCAAAACCTGGTGAGCGATCTGTCGATGGACGCTTGTGGCCACTGAGTGATTTCCCACCCGATTGTCCTCGCGTCTCTTGTTCTCGATTGACGTATAGCGGATCAACTTCATCGATGAAGCGACTCGGTTCTGCCGTGATTAATTGCCCCCAACGATAACGACTGACAACGTATGAAAGGGTGCACGATTGTTCAGAGCGCGTCATAGCAACGTAAAACAACCGGCGCTCCTCTTCAAGTTCTGTCCGAGAGGTTAATGAGAGTTGAGAGGGAAATAAATTTTCTTCGAGACCAACAATGAAAACGTGCGGAAACTCTAAGCCCTTTGAGGCATGAATGGTCATCAAAGTGATTTTGTTTTTGTCCTCCTCGGTTTCTTGATCTGCATCAGTGAGTAAAGCAACATCGATTAAGAAATCACTGAGCGTTCCGATCTCGTCACTTTCTTCTTTAGTCACGGAGAATTCTTTAATACCGGCCAGTAATTCCTGGATGTTTTCGTAGCGTGTAACACCCTCTGGTGACTTATCGTCATAAAGCGTTTTTAAAATCCCGGAAGATTTTGCGATCTCTTCAGCTAAATCATAGGCAGGCGTATTGTCCATGCGCATAGCATAACTTTTGATCTTCGTGACGAACTGATTGATTTTGTTTTTTGCTCCGCTCGAAATGGAAACGGGGTAACGCTGGAAATCCGAAACAATATCCCAGAGCGATACATCGTACTGACTAGCGGCGATCATCACCGATTCCATAGTCGTTTTTCCGATCCCCCTTTTGGGATAATTGATAACCCGTTTCAGTGCCTCCTCATCCTTGGGGTTGGCTGCTAATCTAAAATATGCGATGAGGTCTTTGATCTCTTTGCGCTGATAAAAAGATAGCCCACCATAGATTTTGTAGGGAAGATTCAGTTTACGAAGCGATTCCTCAAAAGAACGCGACTGAGCATTTGTTCTATACAGAATAGCAAAATCTTTGTAATCTGTAGCTCCGCTTTGTTTAATGTCATATATCTTATTGACGATCACCCGACCTTCTTCATTGTCAGTCAGGCATCGAATAACATTGATTTTTGCTCCTCGATCGTTGGACGTCCATACGTCTTTTTGAATCTGATCATGGTTTTTACGAATGATACTATTGGCCGCTTCGACAATGTTTTGCGTGGACCGGTAATTTTGCTCAAGTTTATAGAGTTTGTAATCCGGATAATCTTTTTTGAAATTCAGGATGTTTTCGATGTTTGCACCTCTAAAGGAATAAATACTTTGGGCATCATCGCCAACAACACAAATGTTTTCGTTTACCGCTGCCAACTTTTTAACGATCAAGTACTGCGAATAATTCGTATCCTGGTACTCGTCGACAAGAATATACTTAAACTTCTGTTGATAAAAATGGAGTACTTCTGGAAAATCGCGCAATAACACGTTTGTTTGATAGAGCAAATCGTCAAAATCCATAGCCCCAGCTTTGAAGCATCGTTTTGCGTACTCTTTGTAGATGCGAAATATTTCGGGTTTACGAGACATGCGATCTTCGCCTACAATTTCAGCGTTAGCCTCATAAGCAGCTGGTGATATGAGGTTGTTTTTGGCCGATGAGATACGACCATAAACCGCGTTGGGTTTATATACCTTTTCGTCAAGTCCAAACTCTTTAATAATAGTCTTAAGCAGACTTTTGGTGTCTTGAGTATCATAAATGGTGAAATTGGAAGGGTATCCCAATTTATCTGAATTGTATCTTAAAATACGCGAGAAAACAGAGTGAAAAGTACCCATTGCAATATTTCTAGCTTCACTCGCACCAACAATCTGTCCTATACGTTCAGTCATCTCGCGAGCTGCTTTATTTGTAAATGTAAGCGCTAAAATATTGAAAGGATCAACGCCATTGTACATCAAATGTGCGATGCGATAAGTGAGTACTCTCGTTTTTCCAGAACCTGCTCCGGCAATCACCATCATCGGTCCATTGATGTGTTCTGCAGCTATGCGCTGGCTATCGTTGAGTTCGTCAAGGTAATTCATGAAGACAAAGATATGAAGATTCAGAAGAGTAGATAATGATATCAATTTTTCTTTTTAACGATAGAGTTAGTCGATTGCGAAACATTGCTGCTGTACTTTATGTGGTTGAAAAGCAGGTGTCTATTAATCTTTTTATATCTTGCGCACATTCATCTACAACTTTGGTCTATGCTTAATTTAAACGCTTTTTGCTTTTTAATCACCACTGTTATTTTTTCTTGTGGCGTCTCGGCTCAAGGGATTAATGATCCAATGTTTGATCAAAAAGACCTTTCTCAACTTGGAGTCAACGCGGTACATAATATTCTGTGGGATGAGAATGACAAAATGTGGTGCGCAACAGAAAAAGGTCTGGTAGGTTACAATGGAAATTCGACTGAATTATACGATGAGCATTCTACCCCCTCATTATTGAGCAATAAGGTATTGAACCTCGTATCGGACGGTCCTCTTATCTGGATTTCCTATTCCGACAGTGTTGGTGTCTCTCAACTGAACACGAAAACGGGTCGCATCGAACACTTCACAGATAAGTCATTAATACCTGATGCCCTGGTAGCAAACATTATTCCTTTCAAAGATGATCAAGTGATTATCTGTTCCTGGGGTGATGGTTTTTCTGTTCTTGACCACAAAAAGAGAAGTGCCAGACATTACAATCGTAAAGATGAAAACGATACAACAGATGTGCTGTGTAACCGAATTAAAGATATTACTGTGTTGAACGATGAGCAATGGCTGATTACCTATTTTGAAAGCCGCAAATATAAAAGCACACCTACTTTATACAACCCTGTAAAAGAAGAGTTTACCTCCTATCCTATTGAACGTTTTATGAAGGGGTATTCAGAAAAGCGCAAATTCAATATCCGAAAAAACCTGGAAGTGGTTAATTTTTCACGTCAAGATCATCGCGGCAATTTGTGGATTGGTTCTTACAGTAGTCTGATTTTTATAAATCAACGCGACTCCTCAGTGAAAAGGATTGTTATTGATTCCACTACTTGTTATGATCGCAACATTGTCAATGCACGCGCATGCAATATTGATAAAAATAATCGCCTCTGGGTAAGTACCTTTAATTCTGGCGTGCTCTTCGTGAACATCAGTGATCAATCAGCGAAATACTTGAGACATGATCCTGACAATCTCAATTCAGTGGCCACCAATCAAACAGGTAGAATTGTTAATGACCCTATGGGTAATGTATGGGTGCTTTCCGGCGGAACGCATGCTAGTGTATATAACCCTTATTTACAGAATTTTGAACTCCACAATTGGGAGGACTTACCTTTGACGTACTCGGATAGATCCGCGCAAAATATTCCTGTAGAACAGCTGAATGTTCTCGATGATGGCACCATTTACTTGTCTGATGGATTAGGGCTGTTGAGATACAATCCTTATAAACAAACTTATGAGCGCACATCCACAATCAACAAGGGAGGGGACAAGGAATATATTCTCAGAAATGGAATGGAAAAATTTATAGCTACTCCGCAATATTTATATTTCTCCAATCTACACGGTTTTAATAAGATTGAGAGGAAAACGGAGCGGCATGTTAAAATTTCGGGGGACCATTATTTGCGACCATTGTTCACGCACAACTATGTATCGGATACACTGTATTTCTACAAAGGATGGAGAGGAAACGGTGGGTTTTATGGCTACAGTCAATCAAGCAATGAAGTATTTCGATGCGGAGAGCTACCAGAAGAGGGGCGATTGGTATACCGTGCGAACACTGTATTGTCCGATGGTCGATGGCTATTGAATACTGATGAGAGTGGATTTATGGTCTATGATCCGAGTGACAACAGTGAGGTCAATTATCACCGCAGAGACTCATCACACTTTTTTCCTGACAAAACATTGAATTGTAGTTTTGTTGATCCCAATAAAGGTGTAGTTTGGTTAGGAGCTGCTTCTGGAATTTATCAATTCAATTGGTCAACGGGTGAACTGCAATTTTTCGGTGATAAAATTGGTACTGGGGATCGCAGCGTAAATGCTATCGTAAAAGCAGATGATGGCGTATTGTGGTTGGGGATGAATGAGCAACTTTTCAGGTGGGATGAGCAAAACGAGTCAGCATATAGTTACACGCGCCAGTTTGGTCTTAGATCCGGTTCATTTTTGCCCGCTTACGCTCAAAAAGATGACAGTGGTCGACTTTATTTTGTAGCGCGAAACGGTCTGTTGTCGTTTGATCCTGAATCACTGGAGTTCTCCGATAACGAATTCGTTATTGCACTCGATGAGATAACCTTGAGGGATACAGCTTTTCAAGGTGAATCCATGGAAAGTATGAATGGAAGAAATGACTACATCCAACTCGATTGGACACAGGATGAAGTGGCTTTCAGTTTTGCGCACAATCAATTTTATGCACCAACAGATTTGAAGTTCTTCTACCGTCTAAAAGGAGGTCAACAGGATTGGATTGAAAATGGAAATTCGAATGAAATACGTTTTGCAGGGCTCAACTATGGCAGGTACGAATTGGAAGTAAAGGCTATTGATAGCTATAATCAGGAGACCGAAGTACGGCATTTACAGTTTGAAATTACTCCTCCTTTTTGGGAAACAGGTTGGTTTTATGTTGTTGTTTTGGTCGTGAGTGTGATCGGTGTGTTTGTTATTATTAAAGTGCGAGAAAGAAGATTGCGAAATCGACAGCATAAACTGGAAGAAACTGTATCACTGAGAACACGGGAAGTTGTGCAGAAGGCAGATGAGATTAAAACACAAAAGGACGTTATTGAATTAAAAAATCAGGAATTGACTGCTTCGATTACATATGCAAAACGCATTCAGGATGCGATACTCCCTTCCATGGCTAAAATGAACCACCTGTTAAACGAAGCATTTGTCTATTATCGTCCAAAAGAAATTGTGGCAGGTGATTTTTATTGGGTCCAACAAGGAGACGAACATGGTCAGACGGTCTTTTTTGCAGTAGCTGATTGTACCGGGCACGGAGTTCCGGGTGCAATTGTTAGTGTGATTTGTAATAATGCACTTCAACGATCCTTACGTGAATTTCAATGTTATTCTCCCAGCCAATTATTAAATACAACCAGGGATTTAGTCGTGGCGGAATTTGAAAAGAGTGCTGAAGGTGTAAAAGATGGTATGGATATCGCATTATGTAAACTGATCAAACATGCACCGGATCAATATGGTCTCGAATTTGCAGGCGCCAATAACCCTTTGATTGTCATTCGGGAAAGATCGCCTGGTTCAGAAACCTTGATCGCTGAGGATGATCACGGTGGCGAACGAAAAATTGAAGCGAATAAAACGACTGAAAGTCATGTGCTTTTCGAAATTAAAGGAGACAAACAGCCAATTGGGAGTCACTTCGATAGCCAGCCGTTTACAAATCATCGCGTTCAATTGAAACGCGGAGATGTTGTTTATCTCTTTTCTGATGGTTTCCATGACCAATTCGGTTCTTTCGGTGAATTAACGAACCCCCATGGCAAAAAACTAAAAACAGGCAACTTCAAAAAACTGTTGCTTGAAGCTCAAAGTTTAACGTTTGATAAACAGGTTGGATATTTGGATAAAGCGTTTGTTGATTGGAAAGGAGCCCTTGAGCAGATCGACGATGTGTGTGTCTTCGGATTTAAGATGACGGATTGATGATGTCCAGGAAAACCCCGGCAGATTTGATAAACTTCCCATTGCGATGTGAGGAGTTGACCTCGTTTTATGGACGTTTTACAGCGATTGTTCTTACTCTGGCACGTTTTTGCGATCAGATACCGCAAAACTGTTGTTAGCCGATGATTGAACGTGTTATTTGAAGATAATGAACATCTATATGTTAAAAATCAGGAACTTTTATCATTAAATAGTTGCATTATAAAATTAATTACCTATTTTTGCACCCCTCAAAGTGTTTTTGGGGTTATTGTTTATTGTAATAATTTAAAGAAAAAATATGCCAACTATTCAACAGTTAGTTCGCAAGGGTAGAACAGCGCCGGTGAAGAAAAGCAAGTCAGCAGCACTTGATTCTTGTCCGCAGCGTAAAGGAGTATGTGTGCGTGTGTACACCACTACACCTAAGAAACCAAACTCGGCGATGCGTAAAGTAGCCAGAGTACGTTTAACAAATGGAAAGGAAGTCAATGCCTACATTGGTGGGGAAGGGCATAACCTTCAAGAGCACTCGATGGTGCTTGTTCGAGGAGGTCGTGTGAAAGACCTGCCAGGTGTCCGTTATCACATTGTTCGTGGTGCAGAGGATACGGCTGGGGTTGAAGGAAGACTTCAACGCCGTTCGAAATATGGTGCAAAACGTCCAAAAAAATAATTTGAAGTCATGAGAAGAAGAAAGGCGAAAAAAATTGAAATCCTTCCAGATCCAAAGTTTGGTGAAGTACAAGTGACGAAGTTTGTGAATAACTTGATGTTGGATGGAAAAAAGAATACATCATTCCGCATTTTTTATGATGCTATGGATATCATAAAAGATAAGGTGGAAGATCAGGAGAGTTTAGAGGTGTTTAAAAAAGCGGTTGATAATGTTACGCCTAGCGTCGAAGTACGCAGCCGTCGTGTCGGTGGTGCTACATTTCAGATTCCTACTCCAGTGCGAGAAGGTCGTAAACAATCGTTAGCAATGAAGTGGATGATTACTTTCTCTCGTAAGCGAAACGAAAAAACGATGGCTCAGCGTTTGGCGAATGAGATCATTGCAGCCTCGAAAGAGGAGGGTGCAGCCTTCAAAAAGAAAGAAGATACATTAAGAATGGCAGAGGCTAACAAAGCCTTTTCACACTTCAGATTCTAAATTGATTTAAGAGATGGCGAAAAGAAATTTAAAATTCACGAGAAACATTGGTATTATGGCGCACGTAGATGCCGGTAAGACGACAACTACGGAGCGTATCCTATATTATACTGGTATTAGCCACAAAATTGGCGAGGTACACGATGGTGCTGCGACAATGGACTGGATGGAGCAAGAGCAGGAGCGAGGTATTACAATTACTTCGGCTGCTACGACTTGTTTTTGGAATTATCAGGATACAGAATATAAAATTAACATTATTGACACGCCGGGTCACGTTGACTTTACGGTAGAGGTTGAACGCTCGTTACGTGTACTTGATGGTGCTGTTGCATTGTTCTGTGCATCTTCTGGCGTTGAGCCACAATCGGAAACGGTATGGCGACAAGCAGATAAGTACGGTGTTCCGCGCATTGGTTTTGTGAACAAAATGGATCGCGCTGGAGCTAATTTCCTCGGAACAGTTGAGCAAATTAAGGAACGATTGGGAGGAAAACCTGTACCAATTCAATTACCTATCGGTACCGAGGACGACTTCAAAGGAGTTGTTGACTTGATAGCGAACAAAGCATTCGTTTGGAACGAAGCTGACATGGGGATGACTTGGGAAGAGGTTGATACTCCTGAAGAGATGGCAGCGGAAGTTGCAGAATGGAGAAATGAATTGATCGAAGCTGTGGCTGAATCGGATGAGGCACTGATGGAGAAATTCTTCGAAGATGCTGATTCTATTACAGAGGAGGAGATGATTGAAGCGATTCGCAAAGCGACAATCGATATGACGATCACGCCAATGATGTGTGGGTCAGCCTTTAAAAACAAAGGTGTACAGACACTTTTGGACGCCGTTATGGCTTTCTTGCCTGCTCCTATTGACGTAGAAGCAATTGAAGGTGAGAATCCAACGACGAATGAAATGGAGAAGAGAAGACCGACTATGGATGAACCTATGTCGGCGCTTGCTTTTAAAATTGCCACGGATCCTTTCGTAGGACGTCTTTGTTTTGTTCGTACTTACTCTGGTAAAATTGAGGCTGGATCATACGTATTTAACACGCGAACGAACAAAAAAGAGCGAATTTCCCGTCTGTTCCAGATGCACTCGAACAAACAGAATGCTATTGAGGTACTCGAATGTGGTGATATTGGAGCAGCAGTAGGTTTTAAGGATATTCGTACAGGGGATACACTATGCGATCAAAAAAATCCGATTGTTTTGGAATCGATGGACTTTCCAGATCCCGTTATTGGTATCGCTATTGAACCAAAAACAAAGGCGGATATGGATAAGCTTTCTGTTGGCTTGAATAAGCTTTCTGAGGAAGATCCAACATTCCAGATTTCTACCAATGAAGACTCAGGTCAAACAGTAATCTCCGGAATGGGAGAGTTGCACCTTGAAGTTTTGATGGATCGTTTGAAGCGTGAATTTAAAGTGGAGGTCAGTGAGGGTGAGCCTCAGGTCTCTTACAAGGAGCAAATTACTGGTGAAATAGATCACCGAGAGACATACAAAAAGCAGTCTGGTGGTCGTGGTAAGTTTGCTGATATCGTTGTGAAAATTCGTCCACAGGAAGATGAAGAGAAAGATGGTCTTGAATTTATCAACAATATAAAAGGAGGTAATGTACCGAAAGAATACATACCATCTGTACAAAAAGGATTTGAAGACGCAATGAAAAACGGTGTCCTTGCCGGATACCCGATGGATTCAATGATTGTAGAATTAAACGATGGTTCTTTCCACCCAGTGGATTCGGATTCGCTATCATTTGAGGTTGCTGCAAAAATGGCATACCGTAATGCAATTCCTAAAACGAAGCCTGAGCTTCTCGAGCCTGTAATGAAATTAGAGGTTGTTACGCCAGAGGAGAACATGGGAGATATTGTTGCGGACTTGAACCGTCGTCGTGGACAAATGCAAGGAATGGATGATCGTTCCGGAGCTAAGGTGGTGAGAGCTACAGTTCCACTTTCTGAAATGTTTGGTTATGTAACTAAGCTAAGAACAATATCTTCAGGACGAGCGACATCAACAATGGAGTTCTCGCATTATGATGTTTGTCCGAAGAATATCGCTGAAGAAATTATTGATAAAGTAAAAGGAAACGTTTCCGCTTAATATTGAAGTCGATGAGTCAAAAAATTAGAATAAAATTAAAGTCATACGATCATAATTTAGTAGATAAGTCTGCTGAAAAGATTGTTAAAACAGTTAAAACAACGGGTGCGGTAGTAAGTGGACCAATTCCACTACCGACGCACAAGAGAATTTATACTGTATTGAAATCACCACACGTGAACAAGAAGGCGCGTGAACAATTCGAACTCTGTTCATACAAGAGGTTGCTTGATATTTATAGCTCCTCTTCAAAAACAGTGGATGCGCTCATGCGTCTGGAGCTACCGAGTGGTGTGGATGTAGAAATTAAAGTTTAATCTATAATTAAGTAAAGAATGCCTGGATTAATAGGAAGAAAAGTCGGAATGA
>CAYFTH010000077.1:0-15307 GCA_964346075.1 uncultured Fluviicola sp.
CGTAGGAGAGTATCTGCTTTTCCAGGGTATAAGCACCACCCAAATTCACATCTGAAGGCCGTAGCAGCGAATCCTGTTTGTCAAATTTAAACGTGAAAAAACCCGCTGCACCAAGAGCTAAGCGTGTTTCTGGACTGTAGAATATAATGGGCAATCCAACGATACGCGGCTTATAAGTTGTCGTATCTTCCTCCTGTCCCAGGAGTAAGCAGGGCGCGAGCAACAATATAATAAGTGCGTAAACTTTCATCAGTCCATCATTTGCTTCTATATACGACGAAAGTAAATAAAAAGACTTACTTGATTTCCAATAAAACCGGACAGTGATCCGACCCCATAATATCGTTTAAGATTTCTGATTTTTCAACGCGGTCTTTTAACGATTCACTCACCAAAAAGTAGTCGATCCGCCAGCCTACATTCCGTGAACGGGCACCTCCGCGATAACTCCACCACGAGTATTTCACTTCCTCGGGATGCAATAAGCGAAATGTATCTACTAAACCGTTGCCAGTATAAGCATTCATACCATCGATTTCCTTTTGGGTAAACCCGGCGTGTTTGTCGTAATTTGCTTTTGGTCGAGCCAGATCTATTTCGCGATGTGCTACATTGAAATCCCCACCAACGATTACAGGCTTTTTCTTTTCCAGCTCTTGTAAATAATTCAAGAATGATTCGTCCCAGGTGGTTCTGTAGTCTAATCGTTTTAGCGCACTTCCTGCATTTGGAACGTAAACCACTACAACAAAATAGTCTTCGTATTCCGCGGCAATCACACGCCCCTCGTCATCGTGTTCTTCAACGCCAATATCATAGATGATATCAATAGGTTTTTCTTTACTGAGAATGGCCGTTCCAGAATATCCTTTTTTCGTTGCTGAATTGCTTACAATGTGGTAGGAAGAAAATGATTCCAGCGCCTCACTTACCTGATCATCCTGTGCTTTCGTTTCTTGCAGACAAAGAATATCAGGATTTAAGGACTCCATATCCTGTTCAAAATCTTTTTTCATGATGGCGCGAATACCATTCACATTAAATGAAACGATGCGTGTCATATCATGCTATTTTTAGAATCCCTGAACTCCGTTTACCGTAGTATATTTCAATACGTTCTTTTTGTCTGGATAAATGCGGGCAAATGCCGATTGAACGGCGATCGTGCCTTCGTGGAAACCACACAAAATCAGCTTTAATTTACCTTCATACGTGTTGACATCGCCAATGGCATAAATTCCAGGGATATTCGTAGAGTAATCTGTGGTATCAACCTTGATCGCATTTTTCTCAATATCGAGTCCCCAATCAGCGATTGGTCCAAGCGATGGCTTTAAACCAAATAATGGAATAAAATGATCGGTTTCTTGTTGGAATTCTCCTTCTTTTTTGTGTTTGATCGTCACATTTTCTACTTTGTCCTGACCATCAATGCCTACAACTTCTGCTTCAGTGATCAAGTTGATTTTACCTTTTTCAGCCAAGTCCATTACTTGTTGAACGGAATCCAGGTGTCCGCGGAAAGAGCTTCTGCGGTGTACCAAAGAAACTTCTGATGCTATATCTTTTTTTGTTAAGTAAATCGCCCAGTCCAATGCAGAATCCCCGCCACCAGCGATCACACATTTTTTACCGAGGTATTTCTCGGGATCTTTTATGATGTATTCGACCCCCTTATCTTCATAGTTTGCTAATCCTTCAATCGGCGGTTTGCGCGGTTCGAATACTCCAAGTCCTCCAGCAATCATAACCACAGGAGCCTCGTGTTCCGTGCCTTTTTCTGTTGTTACTACAAATTTGTCTTCAGCGACTTTATCAATTTTTACCGCAGCTTCGCCAAGTGTAAAACCAGGTTTAAACGGCTCCGCTTGCTCCATTAAATTGTCGACGAGTTCACCTGCCAGTATTGAAGGGTATGCTGGAATATCGTATATCGGCTTTTTGGGATAGATTTCTGAACACTGGCCACCAGGCTGCGGAAGGGAATCAATCAGGTGGCATTTTAATTTCAAAAGTCCTGCTTCAAAGATGGTGAAGAGCCCCACGGGTCCAGCACCAATGATAATTATATCTGTTTTAATCATAACGTTTTTCTAAAAGTCGTATTGAGCAACAAAATTAAATATTCTTGAACTAACAAGTATTGAATAAAAATGTTTTCTGTAAATAAAGGTAAAGAATCGTTTTAGAATGAATCATTCAAGTATTGCTTGCATTACTTCCAGTGACTTAGGAGGTCTAAATCCTTCAATATGCCAGCGGTAATAGCTAATTAAGTGCCCGATAATGCGCATGCGGTGAGTCTTATGAATATGATATGCCAGAAAGTTGGTTTTATCGGTGTGTAGCAAGTGACTCAATTGATCGACTGAATCATCTTGCTCAAAAGCGTGTCCTTCTGGTGTTTGATTGGAAATGATTCCCGCCTGTAAATCAAATATGTGTCCTTCGGGGTCGTGACACTGCAAACCAAAACCCGTTTTTTCAGCCATTTTTAAAAGAAACCAAATGGGATAATTAGTAATCACTTTGGAATCGTCGATCCATCGTATTTCTTGTGCTAAAAAGTCATACATGCGCTGATCGCGATCACTGGAACGCAATATTTGTTCAATGACTTCAGTCATAAAAAAGGCTAAACCACTTTTAATGGGGTCGTAGGGAATGGTTTGCGGGATAAAATCTGCAGCAATGGAAGTAATTTTACCCAAGTCACTCTCTGGGCGATGATATACCGCGAGCTCCATGATAGATAATGCCTGGAGCATGTTACCCTTCTTTTTTTTTCCGCCCTGGAAAAGGTAGGTCTGAAAGCCATGTTCTAATGTGAAAAAGTGTAAAATAAGACTTGTTTCACTATAGTTGATTTTTTTGAGTAGAATCCCGTGATTAATAGATTTCATGCTTTCCTATTCATGACGATTAATTGATGAATACAACTTTACCTACTTTTCGACCCTTCGTGTCAGGATCATCGACGCTTGTCCAAATCAAATAGACGCCTGAAGATGCTCTTTTTCCCTGTAAGGTTTGACCGTTCCAGGTAGCTGTACCTCCATTGGATGTAGTTTGATAAACGAGATTTCCTGCTACATCGGTTACCTTAACTGATGAATTAAAGGCAATACCTTGAATGGTGATCGGACCAAAATAATCGGGTCTAACGGGGTTAGGGAAGACTTTCACATTACTGTAAGACAGATCGCCCTGGGAGGCGTCAGACCGGTAGGAAATCATCCCTTCGTTCGTTATAAAATAAACTTCGCCCGTGTTGTGATCGATAGCCAGATCGAGTACATTATTGTTGAGCAGCGGACTATTATCGCTTGTGAAATTTTGTATTACTGACAATCCATCTTCTGAGAGTAAAAACACACCGGAGCTGGCCGTTGCGATCCATTTTCGATTAGCTCCGTCAACGGCGATGTCCGTGATATGTGTCGTTCCTAAAACGATTTCGACATTTTCCCCGAATTCGATCAATAATTTTTGAAAGTTGTATTCGCCTGGACTCGCTTCGAAGACGTTGCTGGAATTGTAGAGAACGCGCATGCCTTCTGGTGTGCCCACCCAGATGTTGTTACTGAAATCAACAGCAATAGCTTCTACCGTCGAAGTTGGCAATGCACCGTTGTTTTCGCTCGTAGTGAATAATTGATATTGATCATCCGAGGCGTCATCGAGGTTCTCGCCATGATCAAATGCCACTAAACCCGCACCATCGACCGCCATCCATTTGATGTTATTATTGTCAATAGCGATTCTGGTAGTCAGTTTTGATTTTACTGTATTTCCCAAGTCAAACGAATACCAGGAGCCGTCTGCAGCCTTTACTTTGAGCGGCTGCTCTGCATAGGCATTCGCTACCCAGAGGTTTTCATCTTCATCGTAGTTGAGATCTGATACATATCCCCAGTATGTTCCTGACGTATCTCCCTCCAGCAAAGAATTGGTGTAAGCAAATGTGTCTACAATCTTATCGTTTTCTAATTCGATTAAAGGGATCTTCGAAAACGTTCCGAACGCAACTTCGTCAGTATTAGATGGGTTGAGTGCCACGGAAATATAATCCCAAATATCTTGATTCTGGGTGATTGGCTGATTAGACTGCATGATGGAAGTCCATTCGCCATCTTCGAGCATTGCTCCACCGCGCCGACTAAAAGAGGGAGCAGTTCCATTTAAACCACCACCTGCAACAGCCAGTTTTCCTTTCG
Organism: uncultured Fluviicola sp.; assembly: GCA_964346075.1. Taxonomy (GTDB): domain Bacteria; phylum Bacteroidota; class Bacteroidia; order Flavobacteriales_D; family Crocinitomicaceae; genus Brumimicrobium. The sequence goes on from CAYFTH010000077.1 coordinate 4,218, forward strand.
CCCATTTCGCTCGATAAGCATCATTGTAACGAGGGCCTTCGAAAGTGATCTGTTCACTGTTAAAGGCATTGGCTGCTTTTACGAGACCTGAACGGGCATCAGCCAGGTAGAAGAACCCGTCGTGGTAAAGCGCATCTTGTGGTTCAGGAAAGGCACCGTGACTGTATTGATAGATGTTGATCAATTCTGTAAAGTTTTTGTCGTAAGTCATTATTCCACCAGCGATATTAACGATCAGCTCATTTTCAGTGACACTTAACCCGAGTAGTTCAACTTCTGTTTTCACTACAGTGGGGTTCCCGTCGTCGTAGCGATACAGCGTATCTGAATTGTAAATATCGCTGTCGTAACTAACATAGAGTTCGTCATGGACACTGGTTAAAGCGTTGTAGCTGCCCGCATTGGAGTAGTCTGGAAAACTGCTGATTGTTTGCCACTGAGAAGGATCTGCAAGGAAATCATTGCTGATTTTACCAACGCGCAAAGCGCCGGCAGACAAGGCGTAAATACTATCTTTGTGAATGGTGATATCCAACATGACCTCACTAATTGAAGAGGGGTTATAGGTGTCTCGAACCTCTCGTTTGCTGAGATTGATGACGACAATCCCAACACCAGTTGCCAAATAAGCATTCCCTCCGTGACAATAAATATTATTAATTCTCTTTTCTCCACTTATGGATGACTGTAAAATAGCGGGTAAATTAAATACCGCCTCGTTGCGGATGAGGTCTAAATTCCCGTTATCGTATCCAATGATCAATTGATCAGTTGCTTTGTCATAGGCGAGAGCCGTTGGAGAAACGTCTGATAGATAATTCGCAGCTGTCCAGATTGATTGCTCTCCTGCCGACAAATCATATTCGATTAGACCTCTGCTCAGGATAGCATAAACGGCATTATTTCCCTGAGCAACATCAATCGCTTGATAGGGGGAAATATGCATCTTCCATTGCCCCATTCCAACTTGTGAATATGAATAGGACGTTAGCATACTCATCAAAATTACAGTCCAAAAACTTTTCATAGTGAAATTGTAACGTATGAACGTCAAAAATATTTGAAATTTGATTGTGAAACAATAGTGAAGTACGATTCTTTTAAAGGAGTTGTGGAATAGATAAAGGTTTTCAATAAAAAGAAATGAAGTGTGCGCTTTCTTGAATTGATATGAGAAAATTCTGGTTTCTTCGATATTATTTATTTTCTTCTCCCTTTATTTCGTTAAATTTATACCATGAAGTTTACAGAAATAGGATTGAATGAACAATTGCTTGAGGCAATCGGATATATGGGGTTTGAAAACGCTACACCCATTCAGGAGCAGGCGATTCCTCCGATTTTAAAAGGAAAGGATATTATCGGTTGTGCTCAGACAGGAACGGGAAAGACAGCGGCTTTTGTCTTGCCAATATTGCACAAATTAACCAACAGAGAAGAAAGTTCCATTAATACATTGATTATTGTTCCCACACGAGAACTTGCCGTTCAAATTGAACAACAAATTCAAGGGCTTTCTTATTTTATTTCTGTGAGTTCGAAAGCCATCTATGGAGGAGGGGATGGTAAAGATTGGCAGGCAGACAAAGATGCGCTGAAGTCGGGAACGGATATTATTGTAGCCACTCCGGGAAAACTACTTTCTCACATGAAAATGGGGTATGCTGACTTTTCAAGTTTAGAGCACTTGATACTTGATGAGGCGGATCGCATGCTGGATATGGGCTTTATTGATGATCTGACCACGATTTTCAAAAAGCTACCGGAAAAACGACAAAACTTGATGTTCAGTGCGACAATGGCTGCGTCTATACGAAAGTTAGCAAGAACACTTCTCCAGGATCCTGTAGAGATCAATTTGGCATTATCAAAACCGGCAGAGGGGGTAAAACAATCTGTATTTCTCACATTTGATGAACAGAAAAACCCATTACTGAAACATATTTTAGAGAAGCGTAAAGATTATAAACGTATCATTCTATTTACTTCAACGAAAGATAAGGTAAATGAAATTGCTCGTTACCTCAGTAAAAACGGGTTAAAAGCACAAGGTATTTCTTCCAACCTCGATCAAAAAGAACGCGAAGAAGTCTTACGTGGATTCAGATCGGGTAGAATTCGTTTACTCGTTGCGACAGATGTTATGAGTAGAGGGATAGATATCAAAGAAATCAATATGGTGATCAACTACGATTGTCCGTCAGATGCAGAGGATTATGTTCACCGTGTTGGAAGAACCGCTCGTGCCAATGAGAAAGGAGAGGCTGTTACGTTGGTCAATCCAAAAGACATGGCTCGACTTAGTAGAATTCAGGATTTAATCGGCTCTGAGATTCCGCAGCGTCAACTTCCCGAAGCACTAGGAGAAGGACCGAAATGGGTGGATAAGAAGCCCGGTAAGGGTAAACGCAATTTTAAAGGTAAAGGAAAGCCGCGTCATCATAAGAAAAAGCACCACCATAAAGGAAAAGGGGGGCACAAAAAACAAAATGCAAAGAAGGATTAATAATTCTAAAATGAAAAGACTTATTTTTTTTGTGGCAATCACTGTTTTGTGCGCCTGCGTCAATAATGGAGAAAAAGAGAAGGAGCAGGAAGTGATGACAACTGACCAGCTTCCTGAAGGTAAGTGGAATGGTGAATATGTAGAAGTAAAAGATACCGCTGCTGAAAAGAAAAAACCGAAAAAGAAAAGTAAAGGGGCGGCATATTTCAGTATGGGTACGGTTGAAGTAGATTCCGATACCATGCATTTTTCGATTGACCTCTTTGACCAGAAAAAGAATTACGTTACTATTTCAGAGAATAGTTTGATCATGCGCATCAAAAGTGCACAACGCGATTTCTTAGTGATTCAACTCAAAAAGTCCAATATGGTCGGCAATTATGCCGGAACGTATCCAATTGAACGGGATGGCAAGAAAATGCCATCAAGTGCCATTGACTTTAATCGACTCGCTTCAAAAAATCAACTGCAACTAACGATGGTGAGTGGTTCGACTGAATTGGAAAGCTTTTCACCGCGATTGGGGAAAGTCAAACTTCAAGCGAAAGGTACGTTTGAGGATGCCAGCGGAACTACATTTCCCGGTTCGGTCAATGTGGATATGCGCTTTGAATCAGTTGTGAGTTCATACAATCCGAATAGTTAGCGCATTCAAACCACGCAGCTGACAGCCAGCTACATGTAGCGAACTTTACATTGTACTTTATTGGATTTTCCCGACTTCACTTTTATTTTAAATTGCGACAGGTCAGGTTTAGACATTCCCGTGTGATAATGGTTGGAGAATCCAAAACCTTCCGTAGGCATTCCAATAAAGTTGTAATCTAATTCGTCGTTGCCGTTTTCATCATCAACAAAAGATAGTCCGTACGATCCAGAAGGTACGCTGAATTTGAGGTGCATTTTCCCATTCTTTACCGCTTTTTTTCTAAAAACCTTGTTCATGGAAGGTTGTTCACTATCAAAAGACTGTTCATCTTCGAAAAATGAAATAATAATTTGTCCTTTATCCGACCTTAAGTTGGAGACTTCAACAACCACATCTGTTTGGGCTAACAAAACTGTGCTTGTGAACAGCGCCAATGTTAAAATAATGCCTTTCATCCTTTTTTTAAATCTTACTTGTATCCAAGTTGTCGAGCTCAACAACTTGTTTTTCCCAGGTTTCCATCGTTGATTCGAGTTCTTTTTTAAGCTTCTCATACTTGGCCAGGGTGTCGGCTGTTTTTTCTTCATCATTGTAATCCAGGCCCTCTACGATTTTGTCCATGGCCGCGATCTCTTTTTCCAGTTCTTCTGTTTTTTCTTCAGCTTTTTTGATCCCGTTTTTTAGTTTGTTTACCTTCCGTTTTAGTTCTTTTCGCTCCTCGTAAGAGAGTTCCTGACTGGTGTCTTTGGTATTCTTTTCTACTTGTGGTTGAGCTGCTTTTTTCTTTGATTTTTCAGCGTAAGCTTGCTCAAAAGCATCGGCCTTTTTCCGGAGATATTCCTGTACTGTATAGTGATGAATCTTGAGTTGTTTATTTTCGATATCCCAGATACGATTGGTTAAACCATCTAAAAATTCACGGTCGTGTGAAACGATGATAAATGTTCCTTCGTATTGTTGCAGTGCTTGTTTTAAGACGCCCTTTGATTGTATATCGAGGTGGTTTGTGGGCTCATCCAGGATCAAAACGTTTGAAGGGCTTAATAACAACTGACAAAGAGCTAGACGTGTTCGTTCCCCTCCCGATAGCACACTCACTTTTTTATCGACGTCTTCTCCGCTGAATAGGAAGGCACCCAAAATAGAACGCAACTGTTTGCGAATTTCACCTTTTGCCACGTCGTCAACTGTTTCGTAGACTGTTTTGTCTGGATTTAGCGTGTCTGCCTGATCCTGTGCAAAATAGGTGAGTTCGACATTATGGCCATATTTGACCGTACCTTTGCCATCCAGGGTTTTCATAATGCGTTTTAGCAAAGTTGACTTACCGACTCCGTTGGGTCCGAGCAAAGCTATTTTTTCTCCTCTGCCAACGGTGAGGTTGATGTCTTTAAAGAGCAGTAAATCACCATAGGATTTTCCAAGATCTTCCATTTCGAGCACCCATTTTCCAGGTTGAACACTTAAAGGGAATGAAATTTTCATCTTCGCCACTTCATCGGTCTCCACCTCGATCCGTTCCATTTTTTCTAATTTTTTGATCATCGACTGTGCCATTGACGCCTTAGTGGCTTGTGCCCGGAACTTGTCAATCAGTTCTTCCATGCGTTTAATTTCTTTATCTTGCTGTTTTTGTGCGTCAAGAAGGTGCTCGATTTCTTCAGCACGTTTTTCTTTATACTTTGAATAGGCAAACGGGAAGTCCAGGATTTTACCGTTGGTGATTTCCAGGGTTCGTTTAGTAACGTTATCCAGGAAGAGGCGGTCGTGAGAAATAGTGATTACGGCACCCTCGAATTTTTGCAAGTATTGTTCGAGCCACCCAATTGATATAATGTCAAGGTGGTTAGTGGGCTCATCTAATAAAATGATCGACGGATTATTGACGAGTATTTTGGCTAATTCAGCGCGCATTTTCCATCCACCAGAGAACTTATTGAGCGGTTGGTCAAAAACATCATCTTCAAACCCCAGTCCGTGCAATGTTGAAGCAATTTTTTCCTCCCACTGATAGCCTTCAAATAGTTGGAATTGTTCATTAGCGAAATTCAAGTCATCCAATAGCTGAAGGTAAGAATCTGTTTCGTAGTCGGTACGTGTTGTCAACTGGTGATTGATATCATCAATTTGATCGCGCAATTTATTTAAGGTCTCGTTCGAATAGTTGAGGTAATCAAACAGATTTTGGTTGGTATCGATGACGATATCTTGCGTCAAAAAACCAACAGTACTTTCTTTACTCCTGTGTATACTACCCTCCGTAGGTTTTTCTTGTCCTGATAAGAGACGCAATAACGTCGATTTACCAGCTCCATTTTTTCCGACAAGTCCAATTTTGTCGCCTGCCGTGATTTGCAGATTAACATCTTTAAATAAATAACCTTGTGGGAGGTGAAATCCTAACTGCTCGATTGTAATCATGCTGCAAAATTACGAAAGTCACGGAAGTTCAAAAGAGAAAAAGCGCTTATCTTGAATGGGGTAACACTTTTTTATTCATTGAACAAAAAAAGAGGCTGCCCTCTCGGACAACCTCCTGCGCTACTATGAAATTTAATTATTGATCAATTAGTTGGCAAAACCACCCAATACGACATAAGTCGTAGGATCAGTGGTGTCTATTGCTTGCAGCGGGTCGTGTACGACAAAAAAACCGTTGTAATTGGAAGTCAAATCCGTATACGACATTCCGCTCATTTGACTGTTATACGCTACATCACCGTTTCCGTCTACAGCGATGGCTAAAATATTTCCATTGGGCGTTTCATCATACGGTGTGCCGTTTGGTGTATTTGATGGGTCTGCCTCGTCGTGAGCGTGCACCATATAACTTTCACCATTCTTAGAATTCATCAAAGCTACACCGACCCGACTCGATCCATCAGCCAATTCCTGAATATGAAGGTCCGCCGTAAGCGTACCAGCGTGCTGTCCATCATAAGCGTACGATGGGTCGACCTGACCAGTGTTGAAGTCATAGCTGTACGTCATTGACGAATAATTAGTTTCCGACTGCGTTCTGGCGAAACTACCCACAACTAAGTAAGTAGAAATATCAGCAGTGTTGATGGCTTGTAAAGGATCGTGTACTACAAAAAATCCTTCGTAGTCATTAACGATACTCGAGTAAGACATGCTGACTGTTTGAGAAGCTGTTGCTTCACCGCCATTTCCGTTGATGGTTTGTACAAATACATCACCATTTGGAGTTTCGTCGTACGGAGTGCCGTTTGGTGTGCTGGACGGATCTGCAGCATCATGTGCGTGCACCATATAATCTTCACCATCGACAGTGTTAAAAAGGGTGACGCTGATTTTTGTTTCATTTGAACCCATTTCTTCGACTTTCATCGTTGCACTTAAGTTGTCCATGTGCATACCATCATACGCTTCAGAGGCGACAACTTGCCCGTTATTGAATTCGTAATCGTAAGATGAGCTTTTCATTTCGGTGTTGGTATCATTATCCGTATCGGGTTCGGGCTCGTTTTCTTCTTTTTTGCAGGAACCGAACATGAGACCTGTTGAAATTGCCATAACTGACAATGCGTAAATTGGTGTAAAAAATTGCTTTTTCATAATTAATTATTTTGTGTTTCATTCATTTACGTCAGGAATTCAAATCTGGATTTATACTGTGAAAAAATGATAAAAAAGTGGGGTGCATTATCAGCCAGCGAGGGTGTTAACTGTTTGAGCTTTCGAAAAGAAATCGATCTCCTTATCCATAGTGAAGTGTTCAAAAATATTTGAGATACATGCTGGAACAGATATCCCTTTCCCGATTTTTGTAGTAATTGAAAACGAGAAGTTATGCGTTTATTATTGATGGTTTTAGTGGTAGTTTCGGCAGTAGCGTGTGTACCAGCAAAAAAATACAATGACTTGCTGGCCAAAGAAAAGGCGTGCAATGAGGAACTCGAAAAGTATAAAACATCTTCCTTAGATGCCGAGGCAAAAGTAAAAACGTTGGAGGCTCAGCAAGAGATCATGTCAAAAGACATCGATCAGTTAAAAGCGGATACTGCCGAACTGGGGAAAAAGTACCGATCGATGGAGGCGCAATATCAGAAAGCTACTCGAATCAGTTCATCCATTGAGCGTGAGATGGACCGTATAAAAAATGATGATGCGCAACAGCTGGCTCGTATGCGCTCTGAATTGGAATCTAAAATCATCGAAACACAGCGAAAAGAAGATGAGCTCATGGCTTTGGAGCGAGAACTAAAAAACAAACAACGGCTACTGGTGGACCGCGAGCGACGCGTAGAAGAACTGGAAGCAATGATTGCGCGAAAAGATGAAGCTGTAAAACAATTGGAACGGAAAGTCGCTCAAGCACTGCGCGGTTTTAAGGATAAAGGACTAAGTGTAGAAGAACGCGATGGGAAAATTTATGTGAGTTTGGAAGCCAAGTTGTTATTTGCATCTGGTAGTACAAGTGTTGAGCCGGAAGGGCAAAAAGCTGTGATTCAATTGGCAAAAGCCATCAAAGGAGATGATGATTTGGAAATTATCGTTGAAGGTCATACCGATAGTGACCCTCTGGCCAGTCGATCTCATCCGAAAGACAACTGGGAATTATCTGTGTTGAGGGCAACTTCCGTTGTAAATATTATGCTCGACAACACTGATATCAACCCAAAAATTTTAGCGGCATCGGGACGATCAAAGCATCACCCTGTGGATGAGTTTGACAAAGCAAAAAACAGGCGAATTGAAGTGATTATCGCTCCAAATCTGGATGAGTTGTTCCAGATGATTTCGGAGTAGGGAAGCAGATTATGACCTTTTTAAAGGTAAAAAAGAATTGGTTAGATGCTTTTCGAAGTCATCCAAACCTGATTGTTGCACTTTTCTATTTGCTGGTGCTTGTCGTTTGTTTCCATCAGCTCGTATTCGGCAATGCAACGATCAAATGGGATGCTTTTCGTCTGTGGTTTCCCTGGAAGCATTTTATCGTAAACGAATTGTTGAATGGGAACCTGCCGCTTTGGAATCCTTATCATCTCGGTGGTTTTCCTCAACAGGGAGACAGTATGACCTGGTACCCCGTAAGCTGGGTTTTTGGTTGGATTACAGGAGGCTATAACCTGACTTCACTGAATCTTGAATATTTATTTCACCTTTTTATAGCTGGATTTGGCTTTTTTAAATTCACCCGTGTGCTTCATCCCAAATGGTGGTTGTGCGCACTTCTGGGGTTGAGTTATATGCTCTCTGGTTTTATGCTGGGAAACGCTCAACACATGGGGTGGATTGTGAGTGCGGCATGGCTCCCCTGGATCGCGATCTATTTATTTCGCCTTGTGGATGAACCAGGATGGAAAGCAGCAATGCATTTCTCCGTTGTCGGTTTTTTGTTCTTTTCTGGTGGATATCTGGCGCTGTTTTTTATTACACTTTATTTCATTTTCGGGTATTTGATCTATAGTTTTTTTAAGCGAAGAAAAAGGCGATCGAAAATACTCTTGTATTCATTTGTTTCACTGGCGTTGATTACATTATTGGCTGCACCAATTCTCTATTCATTCATTGATTTGTCAAGCTTGTTTGATCGCGCTTCACCAACGGCGATGGGTGCAGATTTTAACATCAATTATGGTGGTACTCCCCTCAATGGTATTCTCGCCATTTTTTTTCCATTCGTGTCTGGTGTTTTTCATGTTTCTGAAATCCAATTCGGAACCTTTTCAACTTTTTTTGGTTCGATTCCTGTTATCCTTATTTTACTTCAGTGGCGCAAACTAATTTCCAGGAAAAAAGCACTTATGCTTTTTGTCCTGGGTGTACTCTTACTTCTTGTTTCAATAGGTGATCCGTTGCCATTGAGAAATCTATTGAGTCACCTTCCATTCCTCGACTTGTTTCGCTATCCAACAATCTTCAGACTATTTTCCATTTTTGCATTCCTTTCTCTTGTAGCTTTGCTTTATCGTAATTTTAGTTTTGACCTCCATTCAATGCCGTGGTTACAAAAAAAGAAACCAGTGTTGATCGTTGGTCTGGGGTTAATGTTGCTAGCGGTTCTGCTCTTCTTTTTTTACAGAGCGCAAAATATTTTATCGATAGAATTCTTGATACATCCCGTTATCCATTTGTCCTCGTTGCTGGAGTGGCAGCGATTAGTATTTAATCTATTGGTAGTATTATTCTTGTCGGGGGCGCTACTGTTGGTGCTAATCTATTACAAGCACTATGCAAAGCGACTGATCGCTATAGTTTGGGGCCTTGAACTGGTGGTGATTGCATCTTTAGCAACCTATACTGTGGTTAATCAAGCGGTCAATGTATCGTATGCGAACGCGCGGCTCGGGCAGCAACCATTAGATTTCCAGGGATTAGCTGAACATCACAGCGCGAACGAACAAAACGAATGGAAGAACTATTTGGGCTTTGCCTGGCAGGGCAAATCGATATTGCTGAAGCAGCCGAGTCAAAATGGATTTTCACCCATGAAGCTCAAAAGCAGTGAGTCCATGAAAAGTGCTGCGATTCAACTTCCCGAAGCCAGTGATTTCCTAACCCGAGTGAGCATGAGTGATAACGGTGCGACAGAAATACGCCCTACTAATGCTTTATTTTATCCTGTTGGCTCGCGTGAATGGAAAATAGTTGTGCACGATCCCCTTTCTCAAGACGAATATTTCGTACTGAAGCAGCGGAAAACGCCTAACTGGAAAGTAGAGACGGATGAAAGTTCCGGTTTTGAATTGATGACAACGCAAGCAGGTTTTATGGTAATGAAACCAAATGGAGATCAAGCAATTCACTTAAAATATAAAGACAAATTTTATGAGGTGAGTTTCGTACTTTTCACACTCACCTTGCTTCTTATTGTAGCAGCACTATTGTTCAGTTCGCGCAATCGTAAAATGAAAGATGGAGTTGCAACCGTCTTTCTGGTTGTTTTGCTATTCGGTTGTTATCAGAATTGGAACAGGTGGTTTCCTGCCGTATTACCCAAGATCCCTGCAAATAAAATTACTTCAGGTACAAATTACGAAATGCTCGCTTCTTCTGTCAATAGCGCGGAAAGAGCACCTATTTATGTGGCTCAAAACACGCCAAAGGAAGATCGCTTTTTGGATGAGTTGAATTATTTCCTGGAAAAGGAAGGGCAGTATTCGATCGGCTCACCATTTTCTAAATATGTTCCATCAAAGGATTCCAGCTATGAAGTTCTAAGAATACCCGGAAAAGATTTCAGGGAGAATGGTTACAGCATTGATCTCACACAATTGGTGACAGAAAAGCTAACGAACGAAGCAATTTTTCTACGGGTTGATTTCAGCAAACTCCAAAATAAAACACTGAAGCTTTGGCTCAAGCATTCTCAAGATGGAGAAAGGATCAATGGCGAAGCATGGAAAATCAATGAGTCGATTCCATCTGATCACGCCAACATCTTTATCCGTTCTATCGATTTAGCCAAATACGATCTTCAAAGAGGCAGTACGCTTTCACTTTTCTTATGGCCCCTGGAAAATTCAAGAGAAATTGATATTCACCAGTTAATTATTGAGCGCTACCGTTAATCACAGGAGGGTCTGCAACACCAGTTCGCGTATTGTTTTACGTTGAGGTTAACACTGCTTTCACTGCATTCGGTATATTGTTGTTTGAGATGATAGGTTGTTTCAGTAGTGAGTAATGAACATTTTTCATAAACGGTATTTTGTAGTAGCCTTTTAGCCACATTGACAGTGCTTTAATTGCCACGAGGTTTTACAAGAGGGAACGAGAACTGAGGAAGGATCAATCTGAGAACGAGCGCCGAGAACGAGCGCCGAGAACGAGGGCTGAGGACGAGGGCTGAGGTTCTCGAAGCCCGAAGCCCGAAGTCCGAAGCCCGAAGCCCCACCTCTTAACCTCACAATTCATTCTCCCCGTTTAGTTGATAAGAAAAATCATTACCAATTTTACAACGGAGTA
>CAYFTH010000078.1:0-15248 GCA_964346075.1 uncultured Fluviicola sp.
TTCCTCAGCATAACAAATGTTGAATATAGAAGGCAGATTTAAGAGGTATAAAATTGAAAATCCTTATTCGATATTCCTTATTCAAACTCTTAAGAAGGCAACACGCAAAATTCAAGTGGATTGTCGAACTGCTTGAGATAATTCTTTTCGTTTCGCTACCGATGTGGATTTCCTCTCTAAGACTTGCATTTTGATTTCCTTTTTGCAAAACAATTTTATCTCTCACAATAGTCAAACTGTAGTAAGATGTGGGTTTTGTGGGAAAGAAATCGCGAGGAGCATAAAATATAAAGCATTATTGCTTTTGTACAGATACGGCATTTTGCGTCGTTTTTATAAGATAAATACCCGAACTTAATAGTGATAAATCAATAACGTATTCTGTGTCGGAATTTTTTGTGATGAAAGTTTGATCAACTACATTCTGACCAGAAGCATTTATTATACTAATTTCTTTAAGATCATCTTTGGTGCTCGTTAAAACCACATGATTTTTTGTAGGATTAGGATACACTAACAACTCTGTACTATCATCTGATGTTAAATTAACGCTTTTCACATCTGAATATGACACTTGCCCATCAAAATCTGTTTGCTTTAATCGGTAGTAGGAAACCCCCGTATACGGACTCTTATCTTCATCAGAATAATCAATTGATGAAGACGAATTTCCGGCACCTTCAATTTTTGAAACTGGCTCCCAATCCTCTCCATGTTGAGAGCGTTCAACAGTAAAATAATCATTATTGATTTCCGATTCAGTTTGCCAATTTAACTGAATAGTTCTATTATTTTCAACCATTGCCTCAAAATAGTTAAGCTCAATAGGAAGAACGACACAAAGTGTAGATGCATTGACTTCTCCAGAAACCGTATAAAATGATGATGGATTGTTTTGATTGTTGTATTCTGTTGCTATCCAATCCGCCGAAAGAACATCATTGAAAGAACGAATTTCATCTAACGCTCCATCAAAACGATTATTGGATTCGCCAGCTGCCACTTCCCCTCCAATAGAAGCATTTCCATTTGCGGGTCCTAAAGCTCCTGTTACACTGGCACTTGCAACTAAGGCGCCATCAATAAACATTGATTTGACTTGGGTTCCACCATTATAGGTAACGGCAACATGGTGCCAGACGCCATTTGAAATTAGGTTAGGTGAGTCTAAAGAAACGGGGTTTAACCCTCGAATATAAAACCGAACTCTACCAGACCCAGAGTCTCCAAGGCTGATAGCATGACATCCTGCTCCGTTAGTAGCATCATCGCAAATGATCCGTTGACCCGCCTCATTAACATTGTTAGATCGGAACCAACCTGAGTATGAAAACCCTCCAACTCTTTGCGGATGGCTTGCTAACTCTATCCAGTGATTTGGATCATTAAAGTTTTGTCCATCTGAAATTTGAGAAGGAGAAAAATTCGTCGAACCGTTGTTAACCCCATTATTTCCGCTTCCTGAAGCATCAATAAAGTTATTCTCTAAATGCCAAACTCCATCAAATCCAGCAGACCACGTAGCATTCGTCGATTGATCTGCGGCTACAGACGCATTACCATAGTACATTTGAATTTCAGTATTTACTGTTGGCGATAATGATGGGATTTTTATCCAAGCAATATACTCTCCCGTAGTTGGGTCATATTTCTCCACTTCATGGTCTAATTGAGTTGTACAATCGTCAAGTGTAAATAGAATATCATATCCATTTACATTTTCAACATTCCCACCATTTGCAGTACTTCGAAGATCTGGATCAACAAATTTCAACAACATTGGGAAATCTGTATGATTTGTAACTCCCGCCACTTGACTCGATTGAATAAAAATCTGTTTCGCAAAATTATATCCAAAAGGCTGACTAAACAGATAAGTAGTACTTGATGCAAGTAGTATTAGTAGTAGTGTAGTATACTTCATCATTCTTCAGTTAAAACAATCAAAATTAAGAAGAATAGATAACTCTCCTCTAATTGAAACGTTAGTTAAACCATAAGGTTGCGGATTTTCTTCTGTAATTTGAATTGGAAAATTAACAAGACGTGGTCATTGAGAGAAAAAGATATTTCATTGCTGAAATGCTGTGCAACATACTTCTACAAGCTCACCACTAATGTTGAAAAGAACGCTCCTCTGACGAAAATAAATTTACCCATCATTTTTCTCTCCTGCCAGCGACTGCTCAAAAAGCGCTTTAACATCATCTGTTGATGAACAATTGCCCAACAGGTACATCATCTTGGTGATGGCGGCTTCAGTGGTGATGTCACTGCCACTTACCACTCCGAGTTGATTAAATGTTGTGCTGTTGGCGTATTTTCCTTGTTCTACATTTCCCGTATAGCATTGTGTGGTATTTACGACGACTCCACCATCTTTGATGTAATTTTCGATCAATTCGTAAAAAGCACTGTTGTTGGGGACATTCCCCGAACCAAACGACTCTATAATTACTGCTCTAGTGTGTTGTATATCAAAAAGTTGTTCGTATACCTTTGTCGAAAAACCCGGAAAAATCTTCATCAATGCCACGCGGTCATCCATAGTTGGATTGAAATGGAGCTGACGTTTCCTCGTTTTGAACAAAGCATTGGTGTTGTAACGAATATTCACACCAGCAACAGCTAGTTCTCGATAATTAGGTGATAAAAAAGCTTCAAAGGCATTGGCAGAAACTTTTGTCGTTCGGTTGCCCCGGTAAAGCGAATACTCAAAATAGATGGCGACTTCCCGGACGATCGCATTTCCTTCAGTGTCTTTGGACGCCGCAATCTCGATGGAGGTAATCAAGTTTTCTTTTCCATCTGTTCGAATGGTACCAATGGGAAGCTGTGAACCCGTAAATATAACGGGCTTTTTTAATCCCTGTAGCATAAAGCTCAAGGCACTTGCAGAATAAGCCATGGTGTCTGAACCGTGCAACACGACGAAGCCATCGTAGTCGTCATAATTGTCGACGATTTGCTGAGCAATATCCTGCCAGATGGCGGGGTTCATGTCTGAAGAATCAATGGGCATTCCAAGCGAGACAGCTTTGAGTTCCATGTCTAGTTTGGATAACTCTGGAATCTGTTTGTTCAAATGGTCAAAGTCAAAAGCTGTCAACACTCCTGTTTCAGGATGTTCGATCATCCCAATGGTTCCACCAGTGTATATGAGCAATACTTTTGATTCCATCGTTATGCTTTGTTCATGTTGAATACTTCTAACGCATTCTGGCTCGTAATGTTTCCGATTTTTGTTTCGTCGACGCCGTAGATGGAAGAAAGCTTTTTGGCGATTAAAGGAATGTATGAGCTCTCGTTTCTTTTCCCGCGGTGCGGAGTGGGCGTTAAATACGGTGCATCTGTCTCTAAAACGAGGTGTTCCGGACCAATATTCGCGATGGATTTGTCCAGCCCGCTGTTTTTAAAGGTCACAACACCGCCAATTCCCAGTTTAAAACCGCCGTAGTTTAAAATTCTTTTTCCTTGTTCTTCCGTTCCTGTAAAACAATGAAAAATTCCCGTCAGTCGGTCATCATTTTCCGCATCGAGCACTTCAAAAATTTCGTCGAATGACTCGCGGCAGTGAATGACAATCGGTAAGTGTACCTCCTTTGCCCATCGAATTTGTGCACGAAAAGCTTCTGTTTGCTCTTGTTGCAGTGATTGATCCCAATAAAGATCAATTCCGATTTCTCCAATTGCTACGTGGCGTTTTGGATTAAAGTGTTGCTGAACGCGTTCCAACTGTGACTGCCAATCTTTTTCTACATCGCAAGGATGAATTCCCATCATGGAGTAACAGACACCAGGGTATTTATCCACAAGCGCTTCCATTCCTTCAATACTGGATTCATCAATATTTGGTAAAAACAGTTTTTTAACTCCAGCATCTATTGCCCGTTGGATCATTTCATCGCGATCCTGATCGAATTTATCAGCGTATAAATGGGCGTGTGTATCAATATATGTCATTGTTCAGCTTTTTTTGAGCGCATGCGTTTGTATATTTTAATAGCGATCATTAATGCTATGGCCACAGCAAAAAATCCAACCGTTCCTTTGATCCAGTTGAGTTCATCTTTCATGACCACCAGGAAAATAATAGCCACTAAAGCGAGTGTAGCCACTTCATTCCACAACCGAAGACCATTGCTTTTCCAATTGAATTTTCCTTTTTTTAGGTTGAGCATAATTTTCTGGCAAACGAAATGATAGACGAGCAAAAGTCCAACAAAAGAGAATTTGAGGTGCATCCAGGGCATGTTGAGATAACCGGGCACCAGCACCAGCATCCAGACGCCGAAAACTACGGTCAAAATCATCGCAGGTGTAGTAATGATCCACCACAGTTTCTTTTCCATGATTTCGAATTGGTCCGAAAGAATTCTTCTGGCTTCAGCTCCTTTTTCCTGTGCTTCGGTGTGATAAATAAATAGACGCACGATATAGAAGAGCCCGGCGAACCAACTCACCATAAAAATCAAGTGCAACGATTTGACAATAGCAAAACTCATAGGACAAAGGTAACGACTAATTCAAATATTTGGCAGAGTGGGAAAGAAGATCTGTTCAAATTGCAACGAGTTGGATGAAAAGGGACAGTAATTTCCCTGTATCACCGTTAATTATATCGTACCTTTGCAAAAAATTGTAGTGTTATGAATGCCAAAAAACCTTCAGAATCCAGAACGATCTCTACTAAAGTCGTCTTACCTAATGATACGAATCCACACGGCAACCTCTTTGGGGGTCAGCTTTTAGCCTGGATGGATGTCACAGCAGCCGTTTCAGCTCAACGTCATTGCAGAAGGGTAGTGGTGACAGCCTCAGTCAATAATGTTTCTTTTGGTAAACCGATCAAAGAATCATCTGTTGTTACGCTGGAAGCGAAAGTTTCGCGTGCTTTCCGTAGTTCGATGGAAGTATTCATTGATGTATATGTTGAAAATCAGATTTCCGGAAAGCAAGTAAAGCGCAATGAAGCGATTTATACGTTTGTGGCTGTTGATCAAAACGGTGGACCGATCAGTGTTCCTCAAATCAAACCCGAGTCGAAAGAAGAAGTGCGGCGTTATGATGGTGCCTTGCGCCGTAAGCAGTTGAGTTTGATCTTGGCGGGAAAGATGGATGCTGCTGAGGCAACAGAGTTAAAAAAGCTCTTTTTACAAGATTAACTGGAGTTGACTCCATTAAAAAAAGGGCGGTTTCCATTTGAAATCGCCCTTTTTTAGTTAATGTTTGCGTCTATCGCTTCATAAATTTCAACATTGTTTGTTGTCCATCATTTTCTACCGTGATAAAGTAGATACCCGTGCGAAAATTGCGAACATCAATTTCGCTTTTCAGCCTTGATGAATACATTAGCTGTCCCGTCACATCTGTGATTTTAACCTGACCTTCGTTGATTCCCTCAATATTCAGTATTGAAGAAACTGGGTTTGGATAAATATTAATGTCTAGTCTAGCGTTTTCTTCTACCCCAACATTACATCCCGCATTACAATTTGTAACTGTTGCGTCGACATTTCCCGAGTTAAAATCAAATATACTGGTTGCGCTATTATCGCAAATATCAAGTGTTTCGAGTACATCTCCTGTATTTGATGAGCTGTTCGCAATACAGAATAAACCAGATCCTCGAATTGTGTCAATGTTAGAAAAGTCATTTCCAATTTCGATCAAACCATCGTTTACGATCAATGCTGTATCTGAGTCGCTGGCATTCAGTAAGTCACTGCCAATTCGGATATCTCTTCCTGCTGCTAAGTTTAATGTTCCTGCGTTGTAAAAGTCACTAGCGATAATCATATAGGAACTACCTGTAATGTTTACGGTTCCATTACTACCAAAATCATTTGCAGTAATATTTCCTGCAGAAGAATTAATCGTACCAAGATTGTTGTACATTGAATCTACAGTGATATATCCTGTATTTGAAATTATCCCCTCATTCAAAAAGTCTCCAAGACTATAAGTTCCCTCATTCATAAACATACCTTCAATATAGGTGCTGTCTACATTTTTTGTCAATCCATGATTCATAAACATCGACCCTGGTCCAACCCATAACGTTGTGTCTAAATCCAAATCGGCGTGATTGTGACCTTCCGCTCCACCTGAAAAGGCGAGGTTTGTGAGGGTCGTGTTGCCATAATTATAAAAAGCAGCTCCTGCGTCGAATAAAATAGTACGGTTCTGATTGTCTTCAATTAATGTTCCTTGATCAGTGATAGTGATAGAACCTCCATTGTTTGAGATCCAGTTACTATTCATCGTTACATTGTGTTTAATAATGATTTCATCATCCGGAGAGGGAATACAGGTACAGTCCCAAATCAAGGGGTTGGTGGCCAATCCATTGTCAGCTGATGTAATAGTCTGCTGAGCACTCAAAAATGTGACCGAAAGCAAAAGGGTGAGCGTAGTAGTTATTTTCATGTTTATCGTGTTATTTTTAGTGAATGTAGTAATTTTTGAATTGATCTAATAATCAAAGGATAAGGTAAATTTACGAATATTTTTAAATGTGCGAATATGGAACGGCAATAAGAGGGGGTTCAACGCACACAACAACACATCATCATTGAATAAAATTGCGGAGAAAATTCGAAGCTTTGATGGTTGCGGTCTGGGGCTTCCATTCCAGGTTTATTGCGACGTGATTTGTAGCTACGGTTTTTGCCACTATGTTCAGTCGAAATTGCTGATCTTCAAAATAAAAATAACCTATACGCGTTTCTGAACGTCGATTAAAATTTTGTTCAGATACTGCGAGGTAGAGGTGCTTCTGGTCGAGATGAATATGTCGAAAGGGCGGCAGAAGGGCAATTTGAAGTTCGTCTGAGGAAACATCCGCGTAATTTTGTTTGGAAATCGATTGGTAAAGTGCTTCGGGCGATTCACTGGCTATAATTATTCCGGCATTTTTGATGGTGTCCCGAATGATCACGGTGTCTTGAATACGGTTGAAGTTTTCGTCAAAATCAGAGGTAATGTCAAGGCGTTCCTGAGTGGTACTTCCTCCATAATGAAAAGCGAACTGTCCTTTCCAGTGTTCGGCTAAGAAATGGTCTGCCTTGGATTGACGGTTAAATACATCCATTTTTTTATGTAAAAATGAATTGTCATATTGATTCCATGAATTGGTGTTCAGGTTGAGAAAACCCGTCATCAGAGCATCCACTGAAGGGCTATATGCATGAATCTTTTCGGTATGTGCCTGTAGCGGGTGAGGCTGGTCATTGACATGCCAGTTAAATTGGATGTTCAGTATGCTATCCCATTTGTACTGCCCGGTTATATAATCCTTGGAATCCAGCGGTGGCTTGCCGTGCGGGTTAATAACAAAAGTGTAACCTTCTCGCAGTAATTCAGCGCAATGTTCAGAAATAGAGGGTTTAAGGGTGTCTGGTTTATGGGCATTTTTACCCAATTTGATTTTGATATGACGAGCGCTCAGAACCAGTTGCAGGTTTGAGTGCTTGGAATAAAGGCGATTATGGGCTTCTGCACTGCTTTTGAGTTCAAAGATTGATTTCATTTCATCGAGCGCTGTAGAAAAAGCGCTGGGATCTTCGATGGTAGCATAGAGGATGAGTGGTCCTTGATTGATGAGGTCGTAAGTGTAATAGGTTTGACTCATATCTAATCCGGACCGTGCAATAAAATCAATTGTTTGTTGCCAGTAATGGCGGCTAAGATCCCGCGTTTTGAAAAAGTTCCTCAATGCCTCGGCATCGTTGATGATTCGTTTTACATCAAGCTTACCGTTGACGGACTGTTCATCGATGTGATCGACAATATCAAAATCGGTCACTACCTTCTCTTTTTGCGCTGCGTTGAAAAGCAAAACACCCAAAAAGAAGAGTGCGAAGAACAGTGCTGAGGTGATGTAATAGATGCGCATGAAGAAATACTTTTGAACTAACGTTTTGAAATTCTATTGAAGTACTCCATCATAAAATAAGCGCCATTTTTATAAGCTTTCTCAGTTGTGAAACGAGCAGTAAAGTGCAATGCTTCCTTTGATACATCTTGTACTTCCATTTCTATTTTCCCGGTATTTCCATCAAACGACTCAAACATGGATTGATCGCGACTTCTCGGTGCCATTTCGGCTAATTCTGCAGGAAGTTTAGAAAAATCCATCTGTGCGTACATTAATTTAGACCGTTTCACCTGGAATCGTTCCCCCCAATTGATGGGATCATCGTATCCGTCCAAATGTTTTGTCACGACATCACGGTCATTGCTTAATAAGACAATATCATCGTGTACAGCAATATAAAGCGGCATGTTCGGAGGTAACACCTTGTAAAGCGTGTAATATCCTTCCGCTTGATCCATTTTATCAGGGTTGTAAGCATATAAAGCCTTGAGGTATTTTTCAATCAGGTACGCTTTTTCCGTGGAAATGCCCCAGGTCATCATAGGTCTTTTTTCTTGATAGGTTTCTTTGACCTTTTTCTTTTCCATCGTTTCCTTATTGTAACTATAAGTAGTTTTAGTAAGGGAGATTTCTTTCATTCCGTTATAAGTGATCATCATATCTGCACCAAAAACAGAAGCTACAGAGGAGGTATTTATCATCTCATCAATAGTGGACCAGATGGCAGAAGCTAATATCATCTCCTTTTCGTCCGATGCTTCCACCTTGGGTAAATAGGTGGCTTTAAACGATTCATAGGCTCCGAAAAGGTCGACATTGTAAACCATGTAACCCTGACTTTCTTCAGGGATATAGTGCAATAGTTTTCGATCCAGTTTTCTTTCTTCGGCAGCACCAATCACCTCCATGATTTCTTCGTTACTATGCGTAAACCAATCGATATTCATACCTTCTTCTGTGAAGTTCATATAACCTGACTGCCATGTTTCAGCAGTGTAACTTTCTAAAATGGGCAGGTATTTTTTAATAAGCGGTTCGCGGCGCATAAAGCGAGGTTCGATCGTTGAAATCTTGTCAGGTTGATAAATAAATTTAATGTGCGCATTTTTATTTTCGAATTGTTTCAATGCATTTTCTTCAATTGATAAGTCTTTGCTGTTCAAAATACGTTGATGAAAACGCTCCAGATCTTTTTCGCGATGGACCTTTTTAATCGAATCATAAACATCACTATAATCGGGTTGTTGATGCGTTTTTTGCTGGCTCCTCTCTTTTTCATGAACACTTATACGCTCTCTTTCACCTTTGCGCCACCCATTGGCTTCAAAAATACTATCGGCCTGTTGTCTGAAAAAGCTGTAATTCCAGTCAATATCAAACTGTAAATAGGTGTTTCCCTGAAATAAAGCTAAGTGTCTCCGGGACCTGGAATACGATTTTTCTTGAAGATCTTTAATGATACTACTCCGAACCAGTTTATTCTCAAGAAATACATCTTTATCTAAAACATTCATCGCAACAGCACTGTAGCTGAATGCTTGTTCACGACCGTAAACGGCGAATAAAGGTTTGTCGTGATTAATACTGAGGTCTTTGAGCGCAATTGAATCTTTTTTACTTTCAACGGTTTGCTGTAACAGCTGTTGAACGAACGTATAACTTTCAAAATCCTCCAGGGGCATCGCTTTTTTTATGCGTTGAAGATCAAATTGAATGATTGCAGTTGCAGAGGGCGGAATTGCATTCTTCGTTTGTGAAAAAGTGCCGATCGAGAACGTTAGTAAACTGATAAACAAGTAGTATCGCATAATTTATTTTTTAGCAAATGTAAAAATTTCATGAGAATATTCGCGGTAAACGCGATAAGGGTAACGATCAACTAATCTTTTGCAAGTTGAATGTTGAAATTAAGTTGTTCTGGCTTTTCTAAGAGTGAAAGCGGAGAGGTCATCAACATGGCAGCTTTGTTGTTTTTAGCTATTCTTACATCACTTGAGGAACAAGATAAGATGGGTTGGTTAAATCGTTGAATAAAAACGACTTTTCCTTTTTTGAGTTGTTGTTCATCTTCTTTTTCGATTTTTTTTCGCCATTTGTCTACACTATCGGTCGCAAGCAAACGCGAAAACATGGTCTTTTTTTCATTCCAGCTAATTTGATAGGGTGCGGTATCCATTTCTTTTTGGGATAGTGACTGTATAACGCTCTCTTGCATCGGCCCGAGCTCTTCAAAATCCAAAGCAATTGAGCCAATCCATTGTTCATCATTAAAATTGCCCGTAGCTGAGGTGATGCTAGACTTACTATTGAGTTCTGCTACGAAGGCTTCAAATTTGTCATGCATTTCACGACGAGTGGGAACTTTTTTGCCGTTTATTGAATCCATAGCCATTAATGAATTAATGCGAGTTTGACTAGCGCTGAGATTAAGTGTTACCTCATAGGTACCCGATCCGTCTTTGTTTAACGCTATCTCTTCTATAAATTCTAAACAGCCTGTTGTGCAGAATAGCACGGCACTGAGAACGAAATTTCGAACGACAATCCAATGAACCATGAAATAATCATTTAACTTCCACAATAGAGGCATCCCTCATCGTCAAAATCATCTGTTTCGGGTTGCTCTTCTATTGCTGGTTTTAATCGTTTCTTCAGCTCGTAGATTTTTTGTTGGGTGTCTCCATCGTCCAGAAGATTACCAGTAAGCTGTGTCTTAAGTTGTTCTATTTCGCTAATTATTTGCTGTTCCTCCATAGCTGAATTTTTCTATGAATTTACATAAAATTGGTCGATGCTCAAGAATAATTCACCTGAATTTACATGATCTTCTAATCCTATGACGAACGGTATTTTAGATATGAAATTGTACAAATGTGCTCAAAAAGGCTGTCACGAGGAGGTGGAAAGATAGGTCATTCAGTGAAAAAATATTCAGACCTGTCGTAAGTCAAAAAAATATTCCTAACTTCAATAGGACTTAACCGAAAAAACAGAAGAAAATGAAGAAAAAATGGTTGGTGAAAGACACTCCAGAGAATCATATAGTACAGGAGCTCAAAGCGGAGATGAACGTTTCTGAAGTAGTGGCCTACATGCTCGTTCAACGAGGGATAACTACATTTGAAGACGCTAAGCACTTTTTTAGAGGGGCACTATCAAGTTTACACGATCCTTTTCTCATGAAAAATATGGAGGTTGCTTTACGTCGTCTGAAAAAGGCGATTGATGGAGGCGAAAACATACTGGTTTATGGTGATTACGATGTAGATGGTACAACGGCGGTAGCACTTTTTTATGGATTTTTGAAGGAACAAACAGCTGCTATTGAATACTATATTCCAGATCGTTACTCAGAAGGTTATGGCTTGAGTCGTCAGGGTATTGATTTTGCTCGCGACAATGATGTTACACTTATTGTTACCCTCGATTGTGGGATTAAAGCTGTCGAAAATTGCTCGTATGCCAGTGAAAATGGTATCGATATTATCATTTGTGACCATCATACGCCAGGTGAGATACTCCCTGATGGGATCGTCTTAGATCCAAAACAAGTGGGTTGTAATTATCCCTATAAAGAACTTTCTGGTTGTGGTGTTGGTTTCAAGTTACTTTCTGCTTTGGTCGAAGATCAACCCAAAGAAATGGATCGATTGCACGCTTTTTTAGATTTGCTGGCCATTAGTATTGGTGCTGATATCGTTGATGTGACAGGTGAGAACAGAGTGTTGTGTCGTTTTGGTTTAGAACAACTTAACACGAATACCAGGCCCGGCATTGCGCAACTTTTGAAGCTGGCAAAGAAAGAAAAACCGTTGACCTTGACAGATGTCGTGTTTACGATCGCTCCAAGGATTAATGCAGCAGGTCGTATGGGTGACGCAAAGCAAGCTGTTGCTTTATTGTTGGCAGAAGATCATGATGAAATCGCTGATTTAGCCAGTGCCATTCACCGCGATAATGACGAGCGAAAAACGATTGATCGAGCAATGACGATCGAAGCACTTGATCAAATTGAGAAAGATCCAAGCCATGAGAAGCAAGTGACGAACCTCGTCTACGATCCTGATTGGCATAAAGGGGTTGTGGGTATAGTGGCTTCGCGTGTGATGGAGCACCATTACCGACCTACGATTGTCCTCACTCAGTCTGGTGATCAGCAGGAATGGACGGGTTCTGCCCGAAGTATTGAAGGGATTAACATGTATGAGGTGCTGGAAGCATGTGCTGATTTATTGTTGCGATTTGGAGGGCATTATTTTGCTGCGGGCCTAACGGTTTCATCCGAAAACTTGAATACTTTTCAGCAGCGTTTTGATCGTACCGTTCGCGAACGATTACAACCTGAGATGTTAATACCTGAGCAACCTGTGGAAAGAGAACTTTCTTTTACCGAATTGTTCCAAAATGGTGAATCAATTCACGAAGTCCCGCGTTTAAAACGCATTTTAAAACAATTTGAACCGCATGGCCCAGGTAATATGAAACCAGTATTTGTATCCAGGAATCTTTATGCCCGAAATACTCAGCTGCTGAAATCAAAACACGTGAAAATGCAGTTGGTAGAACCGGGACATGATCGCCCCATTCAAGCTATAGCATTCTCCTTTCCTGAACTTTACGATTGGGCTTTAGAAGGCCCGATAGATGTAGCCTATACTCTGGAGGAGAATCAGTTTCGCGGTAGGACGACTTTGCAATTAAATGTAAAAGATGCCCGACCAACTCATGTCTACCAGCATGAGGTTGTAGAATAGTTATTTAATCTAAGGGCTATTCGGAATGGGTAACGGCAAATCACTCGGCCTCTTTTTGTCGCACAGTTCTTATTTCTTCTGGCACGTGTAGTGTGCGCTGAGGGAAAGGAATCGTGATACCGTTTTCTCTGAACAGTCGGTCAATCTCGAAACGAATTTCTGATTTATGAAGCTCAACCTGCCAGGTTTTATCGGCCCAAAAGAGCAACTCCATTTCTAAGGAATCATTGCCAAAATTATTCATTCTAACCAAGATGGGTTCCTTTTTTTTCACTTCAGGATGACTCATTGCCGCCTGTTTTAGAAGTTTTCGAACCAGCTCTGTATCCGAACCGTAGGCGACCCCGACCTCTATACTAAAACGGGTGAGTTCAGATCCAAAACTCCAGTTTTCAATTTGATCCTGAGTTAAAATAGAATTAGGGATAATTAGCGTGTTACCATCCCGCGTCTCGATTTTAGCCGTTCTTACATTGATTTTCAGCACTCGTGCAATAATCTCTTCACCTGTTCCCGGGCTGACGACACGCACGATGTCACCAACCTTTATCGTTCCTTCGAACAAAAGAATAACTCCAGAAACCATATCTTTGAAAATACCTTGCAATCCCAACCCTAAAGCGGCTAGGAATGCCGCAGAACCTGCTAACAAGACACTAAGGTCGGTGAATAGAAACTGGAGTGAAATAATAATCGCAAAAGTATAGATCAGATAACGGGCAAGCTGAACATATACAAAACGGGAGCCTTTATCAAAATCCTCATTTTCTCGAAATCTTCGGTTAATGTATATGCGAAAAACATTGATTATGAAGCGACTTATTGCAAAAATGATGATGATAGTGATCACATCCATAAAGCTAAGTTGGAAGCTCCCTTTGATATCTTCAGGAAGTTTGGGGATGATATCGTGATTTAAAAATTTAATCAACGAGATATTATCGTTCTCAAGTCGAAATGCTTGAAATGCGACTAGAAAAGATAAGATAGAAATGACTTGATTGAGCAACCTTAAAAGCGTAATGCGCGTTCCCTTAATTTTTAACTTTGATCGCTTCAGATAGCGTTTGAGTAACTTTTTTATGAGTAAGTTAATGAAGTACGTAGTTGTGAATATAGCCAGCCATATCAGCACAATCCAAAACGAGGCTTGGTAGGGACCTACCGGGAAAGTGAAGAATAACGTAAACATGCTCAATTAAAAAGTATTAGATCACAAATTTAAGGAAGTTTAATGATGTTTATGAGTTATAAGTTAAATAAAAACAGCTGCTTCAGCTTTCTGGGTTGATTTGAAAGCTTAACTGAGTGAATAACACTACTCCTTTATCAATTTTATACGCTTCTTGCCGTCGGCATCTTCTACCTCAACAAAATACACACCCGCATCATAGGCTGATAGTTCTATTTTTAGCTGCTTCGTTGCATGAACATGTTTAGTGTATACACGACGACCTTTGGTATTATAGATTGTGACAGTAGCATTTTGGAATGCGTTATTTGATACTAGTGTGATCCAGTTTTGACTTGGGTTCGGGAACAAAACGAGGTTACTTTTATCGCTGTTCGATGACAATCCTAAACAGTCGTCAACGGTTACAACAACAGAATCCACTGAACTACATCCATTAGCGTCAGTTACGTTCACTACATAAGCACCCGAATCCGCTAAACTAATATTAGAAATACTGGGGTGTTGTTGTGTTGATGCAAAGTTATCTGGACCTGTCCAATCATAGGACACCCCACCATTGGAAGTAAGGTCTAATGTTTCACCCTCGCACAGGGGGGTGTTGGCATTAACAGTGATCGATGGAGCAGAGCAAATATCCAGTTTTGTAATGAAAATATCAAAACTACCACCGATCGTAGTTTGATAGGCTCCGGTGGTAACGTCATAATCAGAAGAAAACGTATTTCCCGTAATGATTGGATTATTATTATCGTCTAAGGAAATGGAATAAGCAATATCTGCATTACTACCGCCTATAAAGGTTGAGTACACCAGGCTGCCTCCAGTTTCATTTATCTTCGTCACAAAAGCATCACCGCCACCTCCAAGGTTTGTTTGATAGGAACCACTGGTTATGTCGTAATCAGTTGATGACGTATTGCCTGTTACGTATGCGGATCCATTGCTTCCTGCTTTGATTGATTTTCCATTGTCATTGTCGCTTCCACCTAGATATGTTGAGTATATAAGTCCATCTCCATTCGCATTAAGTTGCGTTACAAAAGCGTCTGTGTTTCCGCCGATTGTTGTCTGGTAAGCACCAGTGGTGACGTCATAATTAGTTGAGGAGGTATTACCTGTAATGTACGAATTACCGTTATTGTCTACATCAATAGATGTGCAGGATTCACTATCGTCACCACCAATAAATGTTGAGAATAGGAGACTGTTTCCTGTGGGGTCAAGCTTAGTCACGAAAACATCATATAAGCCTCCTTCATTTGTGGTTTGGAAGGCATTTCCGGTCACGTCAAAATCATTTGATCTTGTGCTGCCGCCAATATAAGCATTATCACTATCATCTATAGCAATTGAAAGACCACTATCCACATCACTTCCTCCGATATAAGTAGAGTAAATCAGACTATTACCTGTGGCGTCT
>CAYFTH010000079.1:0-15092 GCA_964346075.1 uncultured Fluviicola sp.
TGCTTGAACTCTTTGATGCGATCAAAGTTGGCATCGGCGTCCTTTCCATAAAACAATCCGGGATTTGCATTGCCGTGATCCGTGGTTACGATGACCAATGTTTCTTCGTCCTCTTGTGCAAAATCTATTGCTATCCTAACCGCTTCATCAAAAGCAATTTGATCATATATCAAGCCTCCAGCATCATTCGAGTGAGCCGCCCAATCTACCTTCCCACCTTCAACCTGAAGCACAAAACCATCACTATTCTTTTTCATTTTTTCAATAGCAACTGCCGTCATTTCTGGAAGCGTTGGAATTGTTTTTTGTAACTTTGGATCATCGATCTGATCAACTGCGTAGGGAAGAGCTGACTCGTTGAATACTCCTAATAGTGGTTTTTCAGTATCCAATAGACCTCTAAGTTCTTCTTTGCTTTTGGCTACGGCAAACCCTGCTTCTTTAAAGGCTCCGTAAACATCTTGCTTATCGTCTCGCTCAATCGAGGAAAAATACTCATGTCCACCGCCCATCATGACATCAAATTTCAGGTCGAGGTATTTTAGTGCAATACCAGGTTGATTCTTTCTGGATTTGTCATTCACACAGAATGATGCTGGTGTAGCGTGAGTGATTGGAACAGTAGTCACACATCCTACTGATTTACCAAGCGCCTTGAACTTTTGCAAGATCGGGGTGTACTCTTCTCCATTCGAACCTACATTTAATGAGCCATTTGGAACTCTGTAACCGCCTCCCCAGGCAGAACCACCAGCAGCAGAATCAGTGACCATAGAACTGGCAGAAGCTGTATCCATCATTGATCGCTTAAACGTGCCATCCATAATGTTTTGAATCCAGTTAGTACGTCGGCCATTCATGCGTTGAGCAAAAAGATCAGCCATGTTTAACGTTCCAGAACTCATACCGTCAGACACAAGAAATATGATGTTCTTAGCCTCATCATTTTCTAATGCCCCGTAAAGTGCTTCTTGATTTGTGTTTTTATTCGAGGCAAATAGTAAAGGAGAAACAGCAACTCCTGCTGCTGTTAAAGAGCTATTTCTAAAAAAGTCGCGTCTCTTCATAATCAATGCTTTTAGCAAATATAAGGTTCTGTCAAAAAACCCGTGTTAATGAATCGTGAAATTGTGAGCTCTGTTTGGGAGTGTTCAAAAAACTGTGTCACTCGAAATTTTAAAAAAATTTAAATTCCTCACTAAACAGATTACAGCTTGTCTCCTCGTGCCTTCCGTTTGCGTTGAATATAAGAAGAGCGTGAGATGAGGTATACGCCCAAGAAGATCATTAACATGTACATCACTTTTTCAAGGGTGATTGCTCCCACGTAATCTGCCGTCCATCCAAAGTAGGTGAAAATAACCGTAAAAACCATGACCAGCATCGGTTGTGTGTAAATATAACTACCACTGACACTGGGAGAAACATGTTTGAGCGCAAAAACATTGAGCAGGTAGGTAAAGAACGTTGCTCCAAACACAACAAATGCTATTTTCCACCAAATAACCGCTGGAAAAACACTAAACTCAGCCGCAGCTATATCCGACCAAACCTTTGGGTAACAAGAAATAAAGACTATACCGAATAAGAAATTATAGGTAATTACGGTAATTGGCCTGTATTTATTCATTAATGGTTTAGCGATAATTAGGTAAATACTGAAAGAGAGGGCGTTGATAAAAATGAACAGATCACCGAGGGGAGAGTCAAAACCGGGCTGTTTACCGAGTGTTGTCAAGGCAATGGCACCAACAGCTCCTATAAAAACACCTATGGCCTTCAATAATGTAATTTTTTCCTTCCGGATAAAATAGGAAAGGATAACGACTAAAATAGGTGCCGAAGTCATAATAATTCCTACGTTGATGGGGGAAGTTATTTCAAGACCATTAAAAAAAAACAACTGATTAACAGCCACACCAAAAAAACCCGTTATCGCCAGTCGGGGAAGGTCCCGAACAGCTACTTTTTCTCTGATAAACAGTAAGAAAATTGTGATAAAAAGTACCGTTGTGGTGATTGCTCTTAAAAAGATAAAGGCGTTTGGTCCCAAATGCTCAGGCATGACTCCTTTTGCCAACAAGTGATTGGCACCGTAAAGCATATTCAGGGTAAAAAGCGCGCAATGCGCGAGCACCGTTTTACTCATAAATTGACTGATAAGCCGCTTTTGCCGCAGCAACTGTTTTTTTCGAGTTTCCGATGAATACCTGGTCGTCCAAAATGATGAATGGACGTTTGAGAAAAGTGTATTCTTCAAGCAAGTACTTTTTGTAATCCTCTTCAGTCAAGTTCTTTTCGTTTAGCCCCATGGATCGGTACTTCATGGCGCGTTTACTGAACAGTTGTTCATACGAACCCACTTTCTCCTTCAGGAAGTCCAGCGTGGGTTCATCGATGTTTTGCTTTTTTATGTCTTGAAACTCCACGTCGTCTCCCAGTCCGAGCTCTTTAATAATCCGCTGATTGGTCGTACAACTTGAAAGATGAAATATTTTTCGCATTGAAATATAGTTTTAAACCGTCGTTTTTTTCTCTTTAAGACAACTCATTGATTTCTCTACCATTTCCGATGAACCGACAAAATATCCACAACGCTGGTGCAGTTTTTCGGGCTGGATTTCCATGGTGCGCTGATGACCGTCTGTTGCTATACCACCGGCTTGTTCGGCTATAAAGGCCAGCGGGTTGCACTCGTACAATAATCGCAGACGCCCTTCTTTCCAATTGGTAGTCGTCGGGTAAATATAAATACCGCCTTTGAGCAAGTTGCGATGAAAATCAGCTACGAGCGAACCAATATAGCGACCTGAGTACGGACGGTTGGTTGATGGATCATTTTCACGACAAAACTGAACGTAATCTTTCAGTCCCGGGTCACAACGGTCGAGGTTTCCTTCGTTCATGGAATATGTTTTTCCCGTTTTGGGCATTTGAATGTCGGGATGCGACAAACAAAACTCACCGATGGAAGGGTCTAACGTAAAACCATTCACTCCCTTGCCCGTCGTGTAAACCAACATAGCAGACGAGCCGTAGAGCACGTATCCCGCAGCAACTTGTTCGGTTCCTTTCTGGAGCATGTCTTCCTTGGTTGCGAGTGAACCGACTTCCGATTTTCTGCGGTAAATGGAAAAAATCGTACCGATCGAGACGTTTACATCAATATTTGAAGAACCGTCCAAAGGATCAAAAAGTACGACGTATTTCCCGTTTTTAGCTTCTTCAGAGTCAAATGCCACAAAATCATCATTTTCTTCAGAGGCAATACCACAGACTTCGCCACCCGACTCAAATGCGTTAATAAAAGCGTCATCGGCGATAACGTCTAATTTTTGCTGTTCTTCGCCTTGAACATTGGTTTCGCCTTTAGCTCCGAGAATATCTACCAGACCTGCTCGATTGACATCGCGATTCACAATTTTAGAAGCGATTGATATGTCTGTCAATAAGTTGGTTAACTCTCCCGTAGCATAAGGGAAATCCTTTTGCCGCTGCATGATGAATTCATTGAGCGTGGTAATTTTTGCCATGTCTACAACATTTTTTACAAATATCGCGATTTGTTACGACATGCCCGTCAAGGAAACTAATTTATGTAAGGGGAAAATATAAAAGCAGAAGTCGTCGTTTCTTTCAAAAGCAAATTAAAATCAAAAGCTCTTGAAATGACAATATAAAAACAGCACAGGCAAGGACAATAAAGAAGCATTAAAATTCGTGATAGAAAACCACAAAATGAAAGGAAAAGTGTATAAAAATAGATTATTTTTGAAGTATGAAAGCATTGGATAAATTCAGAGTCATTTTTGAACCAAAGTTGTTGGAAGAGTTTGAAGAGAAAGCAACGGAGGTCTATGTCAAAGCAGGTGATACTATTTTAGATTATGGTCAGATCGTCAGAAGTATGCCGATTATTGCTTCAGGGTCAGTAAAAGTATCGCGCCGCGATGAAGATGGCAAGGAAATACTCCTGTATTATGTGAATGCTCAGGAGAGTTGCGCAATGACTTTTACTTGCTGTATGGAACAGTTTCCAAGTGAAATCAAAGCTGTGGCAGAAGACGATGTGGAAATGCTCACCGTACCCATCACCGTTATGGACCAATGGTTGCAAAAATATACGACGTGGAAAAGTTTTGTAATGGGAACGATTCGCAACCGATTTAACGAAATGTTGCATACAATTGATCAAATCGCCTTTCAGAAGCTGGATGAACGACTCAACTATTACTTGCAGCAAAAAGTAAAACATACGGGATCGCGATTATTAAACCTTTCACATGAACAAATAGCAACTGATTTAGCGACATCACGTGTCGTTATTTCGCGTTTGTTGAAAAAAATGGAAAATGACGAATTGTTGTTGCTGTATAGAAATCAAATCAAATTGCTGAGTGCTTTTGAACTAGAAGAAACACCTTCATAAAAATGTTAGAAGTAAACGAAGTTTCGAAAAACTTTCAACGACAGCAGGTCTTGAACGATATTTCGTTTAGCGCCCGCGAAGGTGAGATATTGGGATTACTCGGTCCAAATGGTGCTGGTAAAACCACGCTGATGCGCATTATTAATCAGATTGTGACACCCTCGCGAGGACATATTTCGTTTGGTAAAGAATTACTGAGCGAAAAACACATACCGAAAATTGGTTACTTACCTGAAGAAAGAGGGCTATATAAAACGATGGCTGTACAAGAGCACCTTGTTTTTTTGGGACGCCTCCGGGGGTTGAACCAGAAAGCTGCTATTCAACAAACGCAACACTGGCTTGAAAAGCTGGATATTCTATCGTGGAAGCATAAAAGAATTGAAGAGCTGTCAAAAGGAATGGCTCAGAAGGTCCAGTTCATTGCTGCAGTACTTCATGAACCTGATTTATTAATTTTAGACGAACCGTTTAGCGGTTTTGATCCTGTCAACCTTAGGGTGATGCGTCAGGAAATCGAACAGTTTAAAAGTGAAGGGAAAGCAATCATTATCACGACGCACAACATGAATAGTGTAGAAGAATTGTGTGATCGCGTTTTGTTGATCAATAAAGGCGAAAAAGTACTGGAAGGAAATATTCCAGAACTTCAGCAGGCACAAACGGAGCTGCTTTTTAAAGTTACTTTTCAAGGAAATATGTTAAGTTTTGCCAATGCGCTGTGGGTCGGTTTTGAAATCAAAGAAAAAAAAGAAGTTTCAGAGGGAATCTATGAGGTCACTTTACAAATGCGCCACGACAATGATATCAATAATTTACTCCAAACAATCATGAATGTTGTGAAGATTATAGAAGTAACGACGGTTAAACCTAGTATGGAAGCCATATTCACAGCGCATGTAGAACCCCAAAAAGAGGAGCGACGTGAGTAAAACTGCGATTATAACATTTAGGGAACTGAAAGAACGTTTATCATCGCGCTCGTTTATAGGAATGACCGTTTTTGGACCATTAGTGGTGCTGGCTGTCATCTACTTGTTCTTATCCATGACGGCAACGGAAAAAGCGACCTGGAACGTCTTGATCATGGATAAAAATGAACTGTTTGAGAATAAGCTGCAACCGAAAGAAGATCCTTTGTTCGCTGTAGATTTTATTAATGCTTTTGTAGATTATGATGAATTTGCTCAAAACCCACAGTTTGGAGACTATGATTTGAGTGTATGGATCAATGAAAAAGTGGTATCAAATAAAAACGTTATTGTTTCCTACCGGGAAAAACCGTCCGAAAACGTCCAGCGGAGGCTGCAGTACCTTGTTGAGCGAAGGTTGGAGGAAATAATGGTCCAGGAATTTACTGATTTAGAGCTGGAAGAATTCCGCGCTGTAAAACAGCCGCTTCAATTTACATTGAAAGATGCAAACGACCCTAAAAATAAAAAGACTACGCAAAATGGTTGGGTAGGCTTTTCTTTTGGAGGGCTGATTGTGTTGTTTTTACTAACGTTTGGAATGACAATTTTACGCGGTGTTGCACGAGAGAAATCCAATCGAATTGTGGAGTTATTAATCGCAAGCGTAAACCCACGACAACTTTTGACTGGAAAAGTTTTCGGAATTGGTATCGCCGCAATTATTCAGTTTACAATCTGGGCCTTCATTATCGCTGCAGGGCTCTGGGTAATGAGAACAACACTTTTTCCAGACCTTAGTGATGCCTCTTTAGTCGCTGATGCGGCAAGCCAGGGAGTGAGCCAGGTAGACCTCTATGCGAATCAAAGCCCTTTTGTTGAACTCCTTTTCGATCAGATTCAATACACGAATATGATTGTGTTTTTCGTATTGTTTTTTCTTGGAGGCTACCTTTTTTACGGCGCCTTCTTTGCCATGATCGGTGCGAGTGTTGGATCTGAATCTGACGGGCAGCAATTTGTTATCCCCATGGTTTTCCTTTTGTTGTTCGCTTTAGCCAGTGGTTATTATGCGGTGTTGTTTCCAGAAAGTACAGCGGTTGAAATACTCAGTTTTGTACCATTCACCTCTCCTGTGGTATTGATGGTTGACTTGGCATATGGTTTTGGTGAAGGCGAATCCTGGAGGCTTTATTTTTCTTTATTTTTACTTCTATTGTCGGCGCTGGGAGTTTTTGCTCTCGCTGCCCGGATTTATAAAAACGGGTTACTCCATTTTGGGCACCGTTTGCGTCTTGGACAAATTATGAGGTGGTTAAAAAATTAATATGCGCACTGCTGTACTTGACCTGGGCACTAATACGTTTGATTTAATTATTGTTGAGCATGATCAAACAAGAGATTGCTTTAAAGTGCTCTACACCGATAAGTCCTTTGTACACCTTGGTGAACGAGGAGATACAGCGAATCAGATAACGGCGGCGGCCAAAAAAAGAGCTTTTTTTGCCCTTGAACACTTTGTACAGGCATGTTTCGATTATCATGTCGATATCGATCATATTCGTGCTTTTGGGACATCTGCTTTGCGAGATGCTGAAAATAGCGCTGAAATAAAAGCGGAGTTTAAGCAAAAATTAGGCATAGATATCATGATCATTCGAGGAGATGAAGAAGCGCAGTGGATTTATGAAGGAATCAAAGGGATCTACTCGTTTCAACAAAAGTCTTGTATCATGGATATTGGGGGCGGAAGCACTGAATTTATTTTCGCGGATCAACGGGGCGTAAGTCATAAAGAAAGTTTAGATATTGGAGTCTCGAGAATTTTGCAATTGTTTGATGCACCAGGAAAACTAAGCAAAAACCAGCAGGAACAAATGATCCAGTTTATGGAGCAGGCATCGCCTCAAGTTTTCGAAAGTCGCCAAACAAGGGTGCTTATCGGTGCTGCTGGTAGCTTTGAAACTTATTACCAATTGATCACAAAATCAGCTACTTATGATGCGTTTAATATCCACGAAATGCCGATTGAATCGTTAAGAAAGACTTTAGATCAGTTAATTACAAGCAGTTTTGAAGAGCGTTGCGATAATTTTTGGATTCCCAATTACAGAAGAAAAATGATACACATTGCAGCACTGCAGACCAAGTGGGTCCTTGAATGTCTAAATATTCAGCAGTGTTACTTTTCACCAGCAGCATTAAAAGAGGGTGTTTTATTTACCCAAAAATAGAGGAGTTAACGGATCGTAGCTCCATTTTCTAAACCGGCTTCTGGACTCATAAAAGTGAGTTTTCCATCTTCATCTTCTCCCATTAACAGCATTCCGTTAGATACGACTCCGCGAATTTTACGGGGAGGTAAATTCATAAGTACGCTCACTTTTTTACCAATTATATCTTCCGGAGCAAAATGTTGCGCTATTCCTGAAACAATAGTGCGCTGGTCAAGACCAGTGTCTACGTTCAATTCGAGTAATTTATCGGCTTTTTTTACCTTTTGTGCGCTGAGAATTTCTCCTACGCGAATATCGAGTTTTAAAAAGTCGTCGAACGCAACCGTTTCTTTTTGTGCTTCATGGTTACTTTCTTCTACTTGTTGAGACGCGCGTAATAAGTCCTGCTCTTTTTCTACAAAAGCATCGTCGATCTTTTCGAATAAAATCGTGGGCTTATTCGTATGATGACTTGCAGGAAGTATATCTTTTTTGCCGCATTGTGACCAATTAAACGTTTCAAGACCCAGGAAAGTACGCATTTGACGCGCTGTTGAAGGAAGAAAAGGGTCGAGTAAAATGGATAAGTTGGCTGTGATTTGCAGGGCAACATTAAGAATGGTCTTAACTCTTTCCTTATCTGTTTTAATGAGTTTCCAGGGCTCTGTTTCCGCTAAATAACGGTTGCCGATGCGGGCTAAACTCATTACTTCTCCCTGCGCTTCACGAATTTTGTAATTGTAAAGCTTTTCTTCTACTGATGGCGGAACTTCACCAATAGCGCTGATGACACGTTGATCCTCTGGCTCAATTGAACCCAATTCAGGAACAGCACCGTCAAAGTACTTATGAGTTAAAACGAGAGCACGATTGACAAAGTTTCCGAGAACATCTGCCAGCTCGTTATTTACGCGCGATTGAAAATCATTCCACGTAAACTCGCTATCCCTGCTCTCTGGAGCAATCGCTGTTAGTGTGTATTTGAGCTCATCAGTTTTTTTGGGATGGCGCTCGAGGTATTCGTGTAACCAAACAGCCCAGTTGCGCGATGTGGAGAACTTGTCACCTTCTAAGTTCAAAAACTCCGATGCAGGAACATTTTTGGGCAAAATAAAATCACCATGTTCTTTCAGGAGAATAGGGAAAATCAATGCGTGAAAAACGATATTGTCTTTTCCAATAAAATGGACGAGCTCTGTATCGCCAGTCCAGTAATCTTTCCAGTTTTTTTGTTGTTCTTCGGCCCATGCTTTTGTGGCGGAAATATACCCAATGGGTGCGTCCAACCAGACGTAAAGGACTTTCCCTTCAGCATTTTCTAACGGTACGGGAATCCCCCAGTCGAGATCGCGTGTCATGGCTCGTGGTTGTAAACCTCCATCAATCCAGCTCATACATTGACCAACCACCTGTTTGCGCCATTTCCTGGGGTCGTGAACTTGCTTTTCTTCCAGTTTTCCATTTTGAATCCAGTCTTTAAGCCAGTCTTCATGGCGTTCCATGGGAAGAAACCAGTGGGTTGTCTCTCGAAGTACGGGTGCATCACCACTCAACTTCGAAATGGGTCGAATGAGATCGTTCGGACTGAGGGCACTACCGCATTTCTCACATTGATCACCATAAGCTTCAGCAAAACCACATTTAGGACATTCGCCCGTGATATAGCGATCGGCTAAAAATTGTTCGTACTTTTCGTCGAAATACTGTTGGTTGGTTTTTTGAGTGAAAACACCTTTGTTATGTAAGGTTTTAAAAAAGTCTTGTGCTGTTTCCCGATGAATAGGTTGAGATGTGCGGTGGAAAATATCGAAGCTAACATCGAATTTTTTGAAAGAGTCCGCCAGGATGGTATAATATTTATCAACGATTTCCTGAGGTGTTACACCTTCCTTTTTAGCCCGCAAAGTAATTGCTGCTCCATGTTCGTCACTACCACAAATGAAAGCAACATCATGACCTTTGTGGCGTAAAAACCGAACAAAAATATCAGCAGGTAAATAAACGCCAGCAACATGACCCAGATGAAGAGGTCCGTTAGCGTATGGCAATGCAGCAGTAACAGTATATCTTTTCTTATCCATGCACCTAAATTTATCGTGGGGTCAAAGATAATGGAAAGGAATGATTGATGAGCAACGAAGATTACAATCTTATCATCGAAAAACAGACCATGTCATCACCCTTAGTACGCTCCAAAAATTTAATGGGACTTATTGATCCACGATGTAAAACCTTTAATCGGCTTCAAACTCCTCAAGACCGTAATTTTCACCTTTTTCAATTGCAGGAACACCAACCTTTAGCCATTCGGGTGGGGGCTCATTTTGCAGAAAATGATCAAAAAACTGACGCATACGTATGGATAAGTCAACACGATTGGCATTTTGCATTAAATTATGCTGATCACCGTTGTAATTTAACATCCAAACGGGTTTGTTGAGGCGTTTCATTGCAGTAAAAAGCTCTATGCCCTGATACCAGGGAACAGCACCATCTCCATCGTTGTGCATTATAAGTAAAGGTGTTTCTATTTGGGGTACTCCGAATAAAGGAGAGTTTTCAATGTACAACTCGGGTGCTTCCCATATCGTTTGACCAATTCTGCTTTGTGTACGTTCATATTGAAAAGCACGATTCAAACCACTTCCCCAGCGAATGCCTCCATAAGCTGAGAACATATTACTGACTGGTGCGCCAGCCATCGCTGCAGCGTAGCGATCTGTCATCGTAATGAGCTGTGCAGTTTGATAACCACCCCATGATTGTCCTTGCAAACCAAGACGTGTGCTATCAATGTTAGGGTACAACTTGAGAACATGGTCCGTACCGCTCATGATACTATTGTAAGCGCCTTTCGCAGGATGACCAGTTTCGTATCGAATGTTAGGAATAAAGACCACATAACCGGCAGAAGTATATTCTGTTGGATAAATTATAGAGGCTGTGGGTTTTGGGATATAATGGTTGTGTTTGCGCTGCGTGTACATTTCATAAAAATACACGAGCATGGGGTAACTTTTCGTGGAATCAAAATTGTCTGGTCTATAAAGTAATCCCTTTCTTTTTTCTCCTTCGTAAGTGGTCCATGAAACTTGCTCAACTTCTGGCCATACGTATTCTGACTGCTGAGGATTTGTGTTTGATATCTTTTGAGGACTTTCAAAAGTTGTACGGGTTGTATAGAGGTCGGGATAGTCTTTCACATTCATTTGCTGAAAAATAACGCGAGCATCATTTTTAGCCTTTTTTATATTTACCAATTTGTGATTGGTTTGGTACATTAACGTCAAAACATCTCCTTTCCTGGAGTCTTCATGCAGGAAAATCGATTCATCGTATGTTTTTTGGTGAACGCCGTGAAAGTAAGTGTTGCTCAACTTGATGTAGGTGCTGTCTTTTGACCAGCGCTTGAGTCGTATTTTCGAATTGGTATACATACCTTTTTTATTCGTAACACTTTCAAGTTGTCGACTGCCAAAATTGAATCTCCAAACGTCGTGTTTGCTTTGAATGAGTAGTTCAGATGGGCTCGTAAAACCAATAGTTCCAACGGGGCCGGCTTTAAAAGGCATTCCGTTCACATCTCTCTTCCATATGATACTGTCTTTTTCGTAACAGGTAATACAACCAGTCTCCTCTGTTTTCGTATCGTAGAAAAAGTAGTTGTTGGTGTCGCTCAAGAAATAGATAAAGTAACGCCCGTCAGGAGAAAGATCCTCCATGTAATTGATGCGTTTACCGATTAACCTATGTTTACCGGACTGCAGATTGATTTGATAAAAATCCCTCGGCCATGGGTAAGTCCAGTTATAGGTGTGTGCATACTGTTCGTTAGCGAAACCCAAGGCAAAGTTACTGTTTCCTTGATCCAGGGTACGCACAGACAACGTATCATTTTCAAGTTGAACCAAACGATTTTCCTTACGGTGAAGCACTGTCATGTAACTGTCGCGTTTGTCGCGTTTTTTTTCTTTGAGCTGCTGTGGTTGAAGCCGATTATTTTTGTAGTGCCAGACGTCTAGAACAGCCTTTTCTTTTTCGAGCAATGTGTCTTTAGGTGCTTCTGCAGGCTTTTCAGTAATGCCCAGAAACAGCTTTTTATTGTCGAGCGAGAATTTGACTGAAGCATGAGGACTGACATGCATATTTGTATCAAGATCGCTGCGGTTGCCATGAATTTTTAATTGAGGTTGTTCCTCTTCTTCATTCCAGACGTATAGATTATATGATTTATCTTTTTCCGAACTGTCGCGAGAAGCAACAAAAGCAAAATCACCATTTTTTTTGCTAAAGCCAGATTTAGCAATGGAAGAGAAAGCGTGTGTTGACGTAAGTATATTTTTGACCTCCAAATTAATGCGATGCATCCTCAAACTATCTTTGTTATCCACATTTTTGTGTGTAACGAAAACGAGTGATTCTCCAGAAGGACCAAACCAAAAATCCTTTACGTTTTTGATGCGCATGGGTTCCTTTACATCAGGAAACTGAATAAAAAGTGTATTTCCGTCTGATTTAATTTCTTCCTCAGAATTTTCTTTTTTCTTTCGATTGAAAAGCCAACAGCGTTTTTTTTCTTTCTTCTTTTTTTGGTGAAGGGAGTCAGAAAGGAGCGTGTAAGCAAAAACAGTGTTTTTTTTAGGAACCTTAAAATTGATGAGGTTGGCATGTTTAACGAGACTATCGTTATTTAAATAATAGATTCCCAGCGAGTCATTGACACGTAATTCGCGATCAACCTTTTCTAATTGAAGCGAACGCAGTGTATCGTATCCCGGGTGGATAGAAAATAAAAGAACGTCTTCTTTATTACTAATGTGAGCTTTAGATCCACGGGGGAAATTCTTTTGTTCTCCTGTTTCAGGGTGATATAAAACGAGAGAACCGTCGCCGCGGTGCGGTTGTATTTCATAAGTAGCGAACCCACCTTGATTTGAAACTTGAGCATGCTTTAAAGACTTCCAGTCATTGTAAACAGTATGATCCAAAACTTTTTGTTGGGAGAAAAGCGACAAAAGGAATAAACTGAAAAGAATAAAGCAAAGTGTTTTTTTCATAGCTGAAAGTATTAATCTGTTTATTGTACGTTGGTGTTACGGCCACAATTTAAGAAATAATGTTTATCTTGCACCAACGCTAAACTTAAAGGTTACGTTATAAGAAGTGAATACTTTTATTTAAAGTGTTTTTTAATTTATATATTTGTTATTAAAATTTTAATATTATGAAGAAAATTTACTTAAGTGTTATGGCAGCAAGTCTTGCTGTTGCTGCGGGAGCTCAACAAGGTATGCAGCAAGTAACAGAAACAAAGGACGCTTACGAAAAGTTGGGTGAAGCCCCAGCGGTAAAATCTTTTCACAAGGCCCCTTTCTTGAATTACACCAAGGCATCTGGAGATTCTATTTGGTCTGAGGACTTTAATGGTGCTCCAGGATGGAATACAGGTGGAGCACAGGATATCTGGGCCTTTGATACAGATGGACCGAATGGACAATATTCTGATACGTCTCAGATTATTGAGTCAACTACGGCAGGTAATGGTTTTATGATTTATGATGCTGATGTCAATCAGTCACCAACGCCTGGTGGAGGTTTTTTTAATCACGTAGGTTGGTTAGAAACACCGGTAATCGATTTTACAGGTTATACTAACCTTACATTGATATTCCAGCACACTTACAGATCATGCTGTGCTCAAGGGTTTGAACCAAAAATTGAAGTTTCAGACGATGGTTTTGCTACCTCTGAAGTTTACGGTGCAGGAATCCCAGGTGTAGGTGCGAACGATACACCACCCACAACTATTACAAAAGTTGATTTGAGCGATTTTATTTCGAACGCAACGAATTTAGCGAATGTTCAAATTCGTTTCTTATTTGATGGATCAGCTGGAACAACACACTATTGGTGGCAATTGGATGATATAGCGATTATTGAGTCGTTTAATAATGACCTTATCCTTGATGACTATTTCCTTGCTTCAGGAGCATTGAAAATTCCTTATCACCAAGTACCACCAGAGCAGCTCGTAGATGTTGAGTTTTCTGCACTTATTGGTAATATTGGTGTGGATCCTCAAACTAATGCTGTATTAGATGTAGTGGCTGATGATGGTACGAACCAAGACAACGTTTCTTCAGCGGGTGTTACTATTAACCCTGACGCGGTGGATTCTGTTGCAGCTACAACTAACTGGTTGCCAAGTGGAACTCCTGGAACGGTTTACGACCTCACGCTGACAGCACTTCAAGCAGAGTCAGAACAAGAGCCTTCTGATAACGAAGAGACAGATGTCTTCACAATCACGGATAGTGTTTACTCTGTAGACAACGGAACTATCTCTGGATTCATCTCAAATTTCCAGGGAAATACAAACCAGGCGTTTAAAATCGGAAATAACATGGAAATTATGGATGATACATATATCACTTCCATGTCTGTGTACGTTCGAGATTTAGCAGATGCTGAAACGCAAGAGATTTATGGAGAAATTCAGAAGTTTGATGGAACTGATTACATTTTTGAAGGTTCTACAGATTTCTACGCATTACAATCTTCTGATTTAGGAACGTTGGTGACGTTAACGTTCCCAACTCCAATTCAGGTGAATGCAGGTGACGACATTTTATTGCTAGCTGGACACAATGGATCTTTGGATGCAAACATTGATGATGTGTCATTCGGAATGGCGCAAACTATCCCTCAAGGTTTTGTAGCAGGAGCTGCTTCTGACGGAGAATTGGCAGTTTTAACTGACCCTAGTGCAGTCGTTATTCGTGCAAATCTGAACCCTAATGTTTCAGTGAATGAATTAAAAGCGAATGAAGCTGTAATTGGTCAGTCGTTCCCTAATCCATTCACAAATACAACTTCAATTGAGTACAACTTGAAGAATGCTGGTGAAGTGAGCTACTCCGTAGTTGACGTTGCTGGAAAAGAGTTGATGAGCAAAAAAGAAGGTACAGTTGCTGCTGGTGGACACAAAATAACAGTTGATGGGTCTGACTTATCAACAGGTGTTTACTACCTTAACTTAAACGTTGCTGGTAAAAAAGTAACTAGAAAGTTGATGGTGAAGTAAGACCAACTGATTATAAATAGTTAAGGAAGTGGGTGTCAATTATTGGCACCCACTTTTTCTTTAACATATATTTACACATGCAACGAAACAATTCACTTGAATTCACGTTATATAAGTGTTAGGTTTCATAAGTAGTAGTGTTAGTTGCGAAGGAGAGGACGCCTGTTCTCTCCTTCGCTTTTTTATTACCAACCATTGTGTTGGAAACTGATAATTAATGATCGTTTGTTGATAGCTGAAAAAGCTTAACATTTTTTCACTTATTCAAAGTAACAAAAGGTGAAAATGAGTGTTAATACTTCAAGTAGTAGTTAGGTTTCATAAGTAGTAGTGTAACAAAGGAGAAGGCGCCCGCTTTCTCCTTTGTTTTTTTATTTCCGGCACAACAGCAACAATCGACCAAATAAAGAACGAGAAAAGCCTGTTTTAAATTGGGGTATGATCGATTGATT
>CAYFTH010000080.1:0-14225 GCA_964346075.1 uncultured Fluviicola sp.
TAATAAGCACCTTGTGCTAAACATCCCGTATAAATTTGTTCAATATTCATAATTCCTGTTGTTTTTATTTGTTTTCTAATACATCACAAAGATCGGAAATCATTACTGATAGTACAGTTACATAAGTTACAATCAAAATTGCTTCTAAATATAGCTAATGTTTGAGCATCTCCACCCATACCTCATTATTGACCCTTGCTGGGTGTGAGTTATAACATTGCTCTAACCTGACAACTTCAAAGTATGCAGAAAACAAAGATTGATATTCTTCAGCACTGCCTCCAAAAGGAGGTCCACCTTCAAAATCACGATTAAATAAAACTCCGCATAATTTTCCGCCAGTTGATAATAATGAATGCATTTTTTGAACGTATCGTTTTCGTTGTGAAGGATGAATGGCACAGAAAAAGGTTTGCTCTAAGATGAGATCGTATTCTCCGCTATGTTTAAAAAAGTCGCCCTCTATAATTTTAGCTTTACTTTCCTGATGTTTTTGACGTAAACGCTTTATGAGTTTTGGAGCGATATCGATTATTGTCACGTTTCGAAATCCCTGATCCATTAAATAAGCTAATTCATAGGCGTTTCCGGCACCAGGAATTAAAATTCGTTTGTCTTTATCGTTGATCTGGTCGATGAAAGCTTTAAGTGGAGGAGAGACTTCTCCCAGATCCCAGCCTGTCTGATTATTAACGTACCGATTATTCCAAAAATCTTTATCGAGTAATTCTTCTTTCATATTTTTCTTACTTTCTCACCAATATAACAAAAGGAGAGCCATTATGACTCTCCTTTCTTCGCTAACTAACACTATGAGTTTACTTCACATTAGTTTGTAACGCGTAAGGATCGAGCTCCTTTGTGAGTTTGCCGTGTGTGAAGTAGTTCACAGCATCTCCATTCGTTACAAATACCATATCTTCACCGATAAGCTCAAATATATTCCACTTCTGAAGGATATCCCTGATAGGACCTTTAACACCTGTTAAGGCTACTTTTTTACCTTGTTCTTTCCAGTTATGGATCCATTCTTCTAATTCGTGAG
Organism: uncultured Fluviicola sp.; assembly: GCA_964346075.1. Classification (GTDB taxonomy): domain Bacteria; phylum Bacteroidota; class Bacteroidia; order Flavobacteriales_D; family Crocinitomicaceae; genus Brumimicrobium. The sequence goes on from CAYFTH010000080.1 coordinate 1,046, forward strand.
CTGCAGAACTGTCAAGTGCTGTGACACTTTCAAAATCGAGAATAATTTTTTCTAAGGTATTTTGTTTTTCTTTCTCCCATTTTTCGATTTGCTTATGGATAAAACTGATGTTCGCAAAATACATTTGACCATCAATACGGATCACCAGTTGATCTTCATCTTCTTCAAGGTCTGAGAAACGCGATGTATTTCTAAACACATTCGACCCAGGTACTTTTGCTAGTCTCGCCATGTGTGGTCGAGATGCTTTATAGAGTACAGCACCTAAAGATAAAGCCATACCTGCAAGTATCCCAATCACAATACCTAGTGTAAGTGTCAATAAGAACGTCACCATTAGTAACATGAAATCGATACGATCGGTTTTCCATAATTTCTTAGGTGTTTTGAAATCAATTAATCCTGCAACTGCGACTAATACCACTGCTGCTAATATTGCTTTCGGTAAATAAAAGAACCATGTCGTAAGGAAGAGTAGCGTTAATACTATTAAAGCAACACTAATTATAGAAGCTAACGCAGTTTTAGCACCTGCCTGATCATTAACAGCTGTTCTTGAAAAACCACCTGTAACCGGATAACCCATAAAAAATGCAGCACCGAAGTTCGCCATACCCAAACCGATTAATTCCTGGTTAGCATCTAGTTTGTAGTCTTTGTGTCTTCCCTGAACGGTCTTGGCAACAGCAAAACTTTCAGCGAAACCTACAAGTGAAATGGTAAGAGCGATAGGAATCAAAATTGTCCATGTTTCCCATGAAAATGACGGCGACGAAACGCCTGGTAATCCAGAAGGAACTTCACCGAGAATAGCCACTCCATTTTCACTTAGGCCTAATCCCCAAACAGCTAAAATTCCAAAAACTACAGCGATAAGTGGTGTTGGCAAGGATTTGTGTATTTTTTTACCATATTTGATTATAACAATACCTATAGCACCAATGGCAAAAGTCGCCCAGTGAATACCACCAATGTTTTCGAAAATACCCAGTAATACTTCCTGAACATGTTCACTTCGGGGTACAGAAATTCCAAAGAGATGTTTGACCTGACTCAATCCAATAATTATTGCTGCAGCCGATGTAAATCCGTTGATGACGGGATGTGATAGAAAGTTAACGAAAAAACCAAAGCGTAGTACCCCCAATCCAAATTGTATTAGACCCACTAAGAAGGCTAATGTAAGGGCATACATTAAGTATTGCTCCGTCGACTCGGGATTCAGCGCACCAATACCCGCTGCGGTCAGCAAAGATACCATAGCTACGGGTCCGACAGCCAATTGTCTGGAGGTCCCGAAAATCGCATACAAGAGAATGGGGATAGTTACGGCATAGAGTCCGTGTATGGGATCTAAACCAGCTAACATAGCATAGGCCATTCCTTGCGGAATTAACATGATACCTACTGTTAGCCCTGCAGATAGATCGCCTTGTAAATTTTTCTTTTTGTAATTGGGTAACCAATCTAGAATTGGTAAGAACTTTTTTATTGCACTCATAATTCGCTGCTGATTTGTGTTTGTTGTTAATTTTTTACAAAGTTCAGCAATCACTTTCGTTTTCTGAGTTACAAATGTCACAAAAGGTACGGCGGGCGATTTGGGATAAACGCAAAAGCTCATTTCGCTGAAGTAAAATGAAAAGCTTAAATTAGCATGATGAGGTATACACTGTCTTTGTTGTTTTTGATTTTGACGCTATTCATTCGCGCTCAAACGGGATGTACGGATGAAAATGCCTCTAATTATGATCCGGTTGCCACCCAAAACGATGGTTCTTGCTTATATCCGGCTACCAGCTATTCTCCAGTGCAAGTTGCTAACCTTCCCACCAGCATTAATGAATCATCAGGGGTTATTCACCTCGATAATGGATTATGGACGCACAACGATTCGGGCAATTCACCGCATTTGTACTTGATTGATACGGTTGATTTTACTGTTGTGCGATCGGTTTATATAAAGAACAATGGCAATGTTGATTGGGAGGCAATAACGCACAACGAAAACCATGTTTTTATCGGAGACTTTGGCAATAATAATGGGGATCGCACAGATCTTCGGGTTTTGAAATTGAATCGCTCTTTATTGATGGACAACACTGTCGATACTGTTGAAGCTGACGTTATTAATTTTGATTACCCGGATCAAGTAAGTTTTATGGCTAGTAGCGAGCATAATTTCGATTGCGAGGCCTTCTTATATCGTGATGATAGCTTGCACCTGTTTACAAAACACAGAGGGAATACGTACACAAAACATTACACGTTGCCGGCATTGCCTGGAAATTATACGGCGAATTTAAGAGATAGCCTTGTCGTGGAAGGACAAATAACAGGAGCTCATATTCAGGGAGACTCGTTGATCGGACTGATCGGATACCGCCCTGATGCCTTCTACGAACCTTTTTTATTTTTACTATGGGACTTTGATGGGTCCAACGTGTTCAGTGGAAATAAGCGGAGTATTGGACTCGGCACAGTAATGGATATGGGACAGAATGAAGCACTGCACTTTTCTAATGATTTCAAGGGGTGGATCACGTCGGAAAAAAACGATCAACTTGGACAGGACGCTGCTATTTACCACTTTGATATTGCTCACTTATTTTCAACTGCTGCTCACGTTCAGAAGGAAACATCTCCGCAAAAAGAATGGCGTGTTTATCCCAATCCTACCCGCGAAGGAGTGCTGAATATAAAACATAATGCGTCGTCAATAAAAAAAGTAGAAATTTTTAGCCAGGATGGAAGGGTGATGAAGCAGAAGCGGGTAGTAGGGAGTGATGAGCTTTACGCAGTAGTCCATATATCCGATTTATCCGCTGGAACCTATCTTTTAATGGTGGAGTTCACGAATGGTAAAATCGCTGCTGAACGGATTGTTGTCCGATGAGTGGCTTGCCCTTCGTCTAACGAAAATCGAGTGTTTTAAAAAAGCCCAACTGCAGTTGTGGGCGGTATGTATTTTGATAAAGTTGAGCCATCATTCCAACCTCTATCCTGGTTTTGGGAGAAAATGAAAAGCCCATAGCTCCGTAAAGTCTATTGCGATCGAAAAGTACTCCTTGACCATGCACAAATATTTCGTTATAAAACGCCGCGTAGATCGTGTTGCTTCCTATTTTTGGTTGTGAAAGAGCTACTTTCATGTTGAGGAAATAACGAAAACGAATTTTAAATAAGTCGCCTATAAAACGTTCTTCCAGTCGATAGCGATGAGCAATATAAAACCGACCAAATTGTTGTTTGGTAATGAATTGTTGATACAGCCGATGCTCGTTTATTCGTGTTTCTGTCGACTCATCAACAAGTCCTAACTCTCCCGAGCGAATGAAAGCATATCCCTGCAATAAATTGTTGTTGTTTTCAGTTAAATTATAACCAAAACCTCCACGAAGCATGAGTTGTTCTAAGTCATTTCCAAAATTAAAACTGCGGTATTGAATATCGTTTTGAAACTGCCAGCGCTCACTAAATTTAACGGTATTAAAAGACATGTACCAGGTTCCAAAGTCGGATTGACTGGTCGAAAAAAAACTAATCAGGAATAAATTTAAAAAGACAAAATGTTTAAGCATTGCTTCGTTTATTAAAGTTCAAAATTAACTATTTTAATTAAAAAAGTGAGATTCTAAATCTGCTGATTCTCCCAACTTATTCGATTCTATGCTGCTAATTTCAACAATGTAAATGATCTGATGTGTTACTTAGGTTACCTTCGAAATTTGACTATATATTGAGGCTTGCGGTGTATTTTATTTTTACAGATTTTCAGTTTTCTGCACTAAAGTTTTGAAAATCAGGGTTACTCATTTCAAACGATGAGTTTTCACTATTTTTGATTTTTCAAATTGAGAGTATGGTTATTGCAACAGCAGAAACGTTACCCCAGAAAGAAATCATAGAGGTCGCAGGAATAGTGAGGGGAAGTACAGTACGAGCTCGAAATTTCGGGCGTGATCTTTACCGGGCTTAAAAAATTTGTGGGTGGAGAGATTAGTGAATATACCAAGCTATAAGCTCATGCCCGGGAAGAAGCAATCAAACGTATGATGGAAGACGCTGAAAAATTAAATGCAGACGCCATTATTAACGTTCGGTTTAGTACGTCGACAATTATGCAAGCTGCTTCAGAAATATTGGCTTATGGAACTGCTGTTAAACTGTAAGCATCATGATTGATATATGGGCATGGCTAATAGTTGTGATGATAGTCATTGTTGGAACATTAGCATTATCGGCACTTATTTACTTTGTTGTCAAACGTTTTCAGGATCGGGAAAAGGAAGATTTTGAAAAAAGGGATTATTAACTAATAATTTATATCGTTTTATAGGTCTTCTTTAAGTATTCACTATTTTTGCACTCGCATTGATAATAAAAAATAGAGAAATGGCAGGAAATACAACTTTTACAATGATCAAACCCGATGCAGTTGAAAGCGGGAATATTGGAAATATCATTCAGATGATCACAGATGCTGGATTTAAGTTGAAAGCGATGAAATACACGCGTTTGACAGAAGATCAGGCTAAAGAGTTTTACGCAGTTCATAAAGAGCGTCCTTTTTACCAGGAGCTTGTAGATTATATGACTTCAGGACCGATTGTGGCAGCAATACTCGAAAAAGACAACGCTGTAGCAGATTTTAGAACGCTTATCGGAGCGACTGACCCCGCCGACGCAGAGGAGGGGACGGTTCGTAAAAAGTACGCCGAATCAATAGCAAAAAATGCTGTTCACGGTTCGGATTCTGATGAAAATGCGAAAATTGAATCAGATTTCCACTTTAATGCTGATGAAATTGTGGCATAAAGAAAAGTCAACGAAAGTGAAAGCCTCGCTGAAAAGCGGGGTTTTTTTATGCTTTTTTTTTCTCTGGTTTAATACGATTGGAGGTCTTTTCAGTCATCTTCATCAACATTTTTTTGTTCACTCAAAGTGAGCTTTCAGTGCTGCCAACTGTTTTTATGAAAACAAAAAAAGAGCCACTTTTTAAAGCGGCTCTTTGAAATCAGTATTGCAATTGTTCGTCTTAAACAAGCATCATCATAGGATTTTCCATGTATGATTTGAATGTATTTAAGAATTCAGATCCCGTTACACCATCCACGACACGGTGATCACAGGACAATGTTACACGCATGACGTTACCAGGGACGACAGCTCCATCTTTAACGACAGGGACTTGTTTGATAGCACCAATTGCCATGATACAACTATCGGGAGGGTTGATGATTGCTGTAAATTCCTCAATATTGAACATCCCAAGGTTGGAGATCGTGAACGTATTCCCTTCCCAATCTTCAGGTTGCAGCTTTTTATCTTGAGCTTTTTTAGCATATTCTTTTACTTCAGCGCCTATTTGCATCATTCCTTTAGTATCGGCAAAGCGAACAACTGGAACGAGTAGTCCTTCTTCAACGGCAACCGCTACTCCAATATGAACATGGTCGTTTTTACGGATCTTATCTCCCATCCATGCGCTATTAACTGCGGGATGTTTACGCAACGCTATTGAAGACGCTTTGATGACCATGTCGTTAAATGAAATTTTTACATCATCTTTGGCGTTGACTGCCTTGCGCGCTTCCATGGCATTATCCATATCAATATCCATTGTTAAATAGAAGTGCGGTGCTGTAAATTTGCTCTCAGAAAGTCGCTTAGCGATAGTCTTACGCATTTGCGAAACATTTTCTTCACTGTAAGACTCTTCTGTTGCTGCAGATCGAGGAACTGGTGCTGCACTGCCTTCAGGACGCTCATAGGGTACAAAGTTTTCAATATCGCGTTTCACGATACGGCCATTCTCTCCAGTACCTTTGACGTCTGCCAAGTCGATATCTTTCTCTTGAGCCAGTTTTTTGGCCAGTGGAGAAGCAAATATGCGACCGCCTGAATGATCTTTAGTCGATTCAGCCGATTTTTCTGTCTCTTTTTGTTCAGGGACAGGAGCAGGCGATTCGCTTTTCTTTTGATCTGCCGTTTCTGAGGAATCGTTGTTATTTGTACTTTGGTCTTGCTTTTGAGACTCATCTTCAGAGGAACTTCCTTTGCTAGCTTCTTCTTCTTTACCCTTGTCGTTTTCTTTTTGGTGCTCTTCGATGAGTTGATCAACATTTTCACCTTCTTCACCAATAATAGCAAGGATATCGTTTACAGGAGCTGCATCACCTTTTTCCACACCGATGTGCAACAATTTACCATCGTAAAACGATTCAAACTCCATCGTAGCTTTATCGGTTTCAATTTCGGCCAACAATTCGCCCGATTCTACATCGTCTCCAACTTTTTTGTGCCAATCTGCCACAACGCCTTCGGTCATGGTATCGGACAATTTGGGCATGAGGATTACTTCTGCCATTTTTTTCTTCGTTTTTTAGTATTCTTTGATAAATGGATAATCTTCGGTCTTGTAGACATCTTTATAAAGCTCTTCAGGCTCAGGGTATGGAGCATTTTCAGCGTATTCAATAGCTTCTTTTACTTCGTTCCCAACCCAATCCTGAACTTCTTTAAGTTCGTCTTCTTTCAAGAACTTATGATCCTTAATGATTTTGAGGCACTGCTCAATTGGGTCCTTTGATTGATACTCTTTGACCTCTTCTTTAGTACGGTATTTTTGAGGGTCAGACATAGAGTGTCCTTTGTAGCGATATGTTCTGATATCCAATAAAGTTGGACCTTCGCCTTTTCTTGCGCGTTCAGCAGCCATCTCAACAGCATCGTGAACTTCTTCGGGAGACATTCCGTCAACAGAATAAGCAGGCATTTCATAGGAAGAACCTAGTTTTGATAAATCCATCACATTTGTGGTTCTCTCAACAGAAGTTCCCATCGCATAGTGATTATTTTCAACCATAAATACTGCGGGAACTTTCCAGAGCATTGCCATGTTAAATGTTTCGTGAAGAGCACCTTGACGAGCAGCACCGTCTCCAAAAGAAACGTAAACAACCTTGTCTGAACCTTTGTATTTTTCAGCAAACGCTATCCCTGCACCCATTGGAATTTGGGCTCCCACAATACCGTGACCACCGTAAAATCCTTTTTCCTTGTCGAAAAAGTGCATAGAGCCGCCCTTTCCTTTTGATACGCCATCTTGTCGTCCGTAGAGTTCTGCCATTAATTTACGAACATCAGTGCCCAAACCGATGGGATGTGCGTGATCGCGATACGCCGTAATATGAATATCATCTTTCTGACTCGCACTTACTGTACCTGCTACGACAGCTTCTTGTCCAATATACAGATGGCAAAACCCGCCAAACTTTTGCTGGATGTAAAGTTGTCCCGCTTTTTCTTCAAATTTACGCATCAAAAGCATATCCTTATACCATTTGATATACGTTTCCTTCGGGAATTTTAATTTATTTGAAGACTTTCCTTTTCGGGTCGTCTTTTTCGGCTTCTGTGATGATTTTGCTGCCATTCTGTAATCTCTTTAGTTCAATGTGACAAATATAGAATTTTATTTATTTGCAATGGGATTCGATAAATACATTTTCTGTCGCTATGTACCAAAACTAAATGGTAGTAAGTGAGCAACACTCGAAACGATCAAAATGTTTCCGACCTGATTTTGCATGATGATTTCGAAAGGTTCGGCTTGGCGTTCAGTGTATTCCGCCATGACCTGTCTGCAACTCCCACAAGGCGACAGCATGCGATGAGGGTCTACGAGATTGCCAGAACCAGCGATAGCGATACGCAAGATTGTTTTATCGGAGTGAACGGCTCCAAAATGGAAAAGGGCTGTGCGCTCAGCGCATAATCCTGACGGATAGGCTTTGTTTTCTTGATTATTACCGTGGACAACTGTCCCGTCGTTTAGTATTAATGCCGCTCCGACACTAAATTGAGAGTAAGGGGCATAGGCTTTTTCGCGTGCTCGTTCGGCCTCTTGTATCGCTTTGACCTGTTCTTCAGTAAGAGTCGAACGATCATCATGTGTGTCGTAAGTGAAAGTAAAGCTGTTTTCCATGTTTTTTCAATCTCAGGGGCGTTCTTTCGTGCCCAGACCTACGAAAATAAGAGTCTTATCGGTATTGAGAAAGAAAAAGTGTCATGAAAACGTTGAATTGTGTTCAAATCATAACAATGTGCTATCGAGACTTGGACTTAGCGTGCGCGTGCTAGGCAAGTTTCTGCTCTTTCTGAGCTACTTTTTCGACGCGAATACCTCGAGCATCTTTCAAACGCAGACTGATAGCGAAATCATTCAACCGGATAGCGATAGGGTCGCCAAAAGGAGAAATGGATCGAATTTCAAAAAAAGTGCCGGGTGTCAACCCCATTTCGATAAGACGTTGGGTATGCGGTCCATTTTCTATTTCAGTAATGATTCCACCTTCTCCTTTTCTAAGTTCAATGATGCTTTTCGTATTTGCCATGCGACAAATTTATTTTAAAACAGGAAACTTCACAATACCTAAAAGTAGGTATTTAGAATTGGTCCAATTAAAATCTGTAGGAAAACGCACTGTAATCTGTCATACTTTGGAAGATTAAGTGCATGGTTGTGGTATCGTCGAAAATTCAAGAATAAAGCTGTTTTTCCTGAACCTTTAAATGTAATACGACAAGATGAAACGCATTTTCTTGTTTGCACTATGGTAATAGCGAGTAACGATTTCAGTTTTTGAAGGAAAATAAAAATGGATCACTACATAATACAAATCGTACTCACAAAATCGGGGTTAAAATCATGTTAAGTAGCATTATCAACAGCATCTCCTAGTCAGGGAGTTAGTTTGTTTTATGTAAAAGGCGTCAGCGTCAAAGCCAACCTTTTCAGTAATTCAAACGTTATACATCCAAAGAGAGGCATGAAATCTAAAAACATTAAATCGTTGAATAGCGCTGTTTTTGTGATGCGTCATTTCGTGGAATTGAGCGCCAAGCTTTTGCCTTATTATGAACAGATAACCAGAAGTGAACCGCACAGCATCGATAAACTTTCTGAAAAGAATAAAATTGATGTGGTTTATCAGACAAATCATGTGAATGCGAATACGAGTAAATTCTTATTGGGTTCAGATATTGTTGTGCTTATTCACAAATTATATAACGTATTACAAAATAGAGGTGAGCACAGCGAGAAAGAAGTCAACGAGTACCTTACAGCCTTCAAAAAGGAGCACCGTCGTCTGAAAAAGAATTGGTATCAAACTTTAATGAATTAGAGGAAGAATCACTTCAACCTGATCACGAACCACAGAAAATCGATGTCCCGTTGTGAAGTTTTGTTGTTATTGTCATTTCTACGGTTTCATCATTCCTTTTTTGTAAAATAACAAGCCTGTAGAGTTCAACTTCATAGCTTTTCACTACCTTTGAATATCATGAGTTCAGAAGTTAAGAAAAGCATAGAGAAATGGCCTGTCATGGAGGCGTTTTACACCATACAGGGTGAAGGTGCCCACAGTGGTCATCCAGCATACTTTATCCGAACAGGCGGTTGTGATGTTGGCTGCGTTTGGTGTGATGTCAAAGAAAGCTGGGACGCTACAAAACATTCCGAAACATCACTCAATGAACTGCTGGATGGTGTTGATCAAAGTGCTCCAAACTTCGTGGTGCTGACGGGTGGAGAGCCAGCGATGTATGATCTTTCATCACTTATAGAAGCTCTTCAGTTGAGAAACATAGAAGTAGCCATCGAAACCTCGGGATGTTATCCTTTACACGGGACAGTTGATTGGTACTGTTTTTCTCCAAAAAAGTTTAAGGCACCTGTGGAAGAGGCTTACGAAAGGGCTGATGAATTAAAAGTCGTAGTCTTTAATCAAAGTGATTTTGAATGGGCTGAAAAACATGCTGCCAAGGTAAGTTCAGCCTGTCGCTTGTTTTTGCAACCCGAATGGTCAAAAGAGGAGCAAAATTTGCCCTCAATTATTGAATATGTTAAACGAAACCCGAAATGGAGTATTTCGTTGCAGACGCATAAATACATGAATATCCCTTAGAATATGGTACGATTAATCGTTTTGTTTTTAGCTGCTATTGTAATGATGAATAGCTGTGCCACCAGTCAGGTTGAGTACTCCACGAATAAGCGGAGAGCGATCAAATTTTATGAGGAAGCAAAAAAAGCACCCCGTGAGAATATTGATATGTCAACAGGGCGTCCTGATTTTGAGTCGGGTATCGAATTGCTTCAGAAAGCGATCGATAAAGATGATGAATTTTTGGAGGCCCATCAGTTGCTTGGAGAATTTTATTCTAAATCGGGGCAGACCGAAAAAGCCGTGAAACATTTTAAACGGGCACTAGAAATTCGTCCTTCGGATCATTTGAATGGAATGGTTTACGTAATGATAGGTGAACTTCAGATTAGTAATAAGGAATTTGATGATGCCATTGCATACTTTGATAAAGTGCTGCAGTCAAACAATCGGTCAATGTCCAAATATGCAGTAGAAGCAGCGAGAGAATTGAAGACGAATGCGGAATTTGCAAAAAAATCCATGGAAAACCCCACGCCCTTTGAACCGAAAAATATCGGGCCCAGCATAAATACTGAGTACCCTGAATATTTCCCGACGCTGACGGTAGATGGTCGCACCTTGTTGTTTACGCGCGAAATACCCAATAATGACGGTCGACCGCGTGGACAAGAAGATTTTTTCGTTTCGCATTTGAGCGATAAAAATAGATGGACGAAAGCAGAACCGATGCCTCGAAACATCAATACTTCTCAAAATGAGGGAGCCCCTACAATTTCCGCCGATGGAAGAACCCTGATATTTGTAGCTTGTGCTGACAAAACGGGTCGAGACTATGGTCCGAACAGAAATGGTAGGGGGAGTTGTGATTTATTTGTGACAAAACGATTGGGCAAACAATGGTTAGATCCCCAGAATTTGCCAGGTATGATCAATACCTTTACCTGGGAATCGCAACCTTCTTTATCAGCAGATGGCAAAACGCTATACTTTGTCAGACGGGTTAAAAGCCGCGTTCGTGGACAGCGCAGGAGTGATATTTTTAAAAGTACGAAACAACCCGATGGTTCCTGGGGTAAGCCTGAACCGCTGCCTATGAATATTAATACGAAAGCCCGTGAGACCTCGGTACTCATTCATCCTGACGGACAAACGATGTACTTTTCATCCAATGGTCATGTTGGTATGGGGGGGATTGATATCTATGTTTCGCGAAAAGACCCTTTAGGTAACTGGGGCGATCCGATCAACCTGGGCTATCCGATTAATACCGAAAACAACGAAAACTCTTTACTCGTGGGGCCTGATGGTGAAATTGCATTTTTTGCTTCTGACCGTCCTGGAGGTTATGGTGATTTGGATATTTATTATTTCGATTTACCCAAGGAATATCAACCTAAGAAGACACTTCACTTCGAAGGACAAGTATTTGATGCGATTTCGCAAAAACCTTTAGAGGGGAAATTTGAGCTCATTGATGTATCGACGGGAGAACAAGTAGTGCAATCGAGTGCAGACCCCGTTTCGGGTGAATTTATGGTGGCCTTACCTACTGGAAGAGAGTATGCCTTGAACGTTTCTTACCCTGGTTATGCTTTTTTCTCGAAGAATTTTGATATGAAATCGGATAATGGAAAAGCTGTTCACATGGACGTGCCATTGATTCCAATAACAGACGATCAACCCATTCAATTGGCCAACGTATTCTTCGATTTAGATAAATCTACCTTGCGTGAAGCGTCTCACGTCGAACTGAATAAATTGGTGGAATTTCTGGAAAAACATCCTGAATTACGCATCGAAATTGGCGGTCATACAGATACGCGGGGGAATGATGAGGCGAATATGACGCTTTCGAGAAATCGAGCAAAGTCTGTGCGTGACTATCTCGTAGAACAAGGCTTAGCACAAGCACGACTTGAATACAAAGGGTATGGAGAAACGCAGCCCATCCATACTGATGAAGAGATTGCTGAGCTTGAAAGTGAAGATGAGCGAGAGGCAGCGCATCAAGAAAATCGAAGAACTGAATACAAAATAATGAAATGATCCATCTTATTCGTTTGTTCCGACCAGTCAATTTGATTATAATAGCTGGTACGATGTATAGTCTGGGAGCCTATTTTGATCAGGTAGTGCATCGTGGAAGTCAACTTGGTTGGTGGCAATCATTCGATTTTTTCTTGTTGGTACTTTCTACTGTGTTGATCGCTGCTGCGGGGAATATTATCAATGATTATTTTGATGTTCGTGCCGATCGTGTCAACCGTCCCGGGCGTCTTGTGATCACCAGGCATGTGAAACGTCGTTGGGCGATAGTCCTCCACTGGACGCTTAATTTAATTGCATTTCTTATCGCAGCATATTTGAGCTATCGTAATCAAACCTTTTGGTATGTTTTTATACACCTCTTTTCTATTAATTTATTATGGTTTTACTCCATGCAATTGAAACGAACACTTGTCATTGGTAATGTAGTGATAGCTTTGCTGACCAGCCTCGTTCCCGTTTTGGTAGGGATTTTCTATCACGAAAATGCGAATAGTGAGCTGCTCTCAGGAAACATATTTCCATTTGAACAAGTAGACTTACGGTCGTTTTTTATTATGTTTAGTATAAGTCTCGGTGTGTTTGCATTTCTGCTCAACTGGATTCGTGAGATCGTCAAAGACATTGAAGATATCGAGGGCGATCATGTAATTCGAGCGCGTACAATTCCAATCGTATACGGAGTTGCTCGCGCAAAAAACATCAGTTTACTTCTGATTTTGACCATAATGCTGATCTCGCTCGCGATAATTTACGGTTACCAAAAAGGTTTTATATCAGAGTTATGGCCTTTCTCACCTTTAATATTGAGTGCTGTGACCTTGATTGCTGCAGCTGTCTTCTTATTTCGAAGCCAAGACAAAAAAGATGTTCGCTATACGAACATACTCATTAAAATTACAATGATCGTAGGTATGTTATTGCCACTTTTTTGGATCATCTTCGGATTTACACAATAACCATAGATAGTTTGATTTATGTTTGATAAAAAAATTGTTTTAGGTTCAGCTTCACCACGTAGAAAACAACTATTGGAACAATTGGACGTACAATGTGAGGTACGCAAAAAGGAAGTAGTGGAAGATTATCCAGCCACTTTATCTCCCCACGATGTCCCTGTTTATTTGTATCCCCCCGAGCAACCACATCTTTCCTAACCCCGCGAATTTGCTGACTTT
>CAYFTH010000081.1:0-14210 GCA_964346075.1 uncultured Fluviicola sp.
ATTACAAAGTCCTGACCAGCAAACGGAAACTCAAGGAACTGGAAAGCTATTCGACATTCGGTTATGAAGGAAAAAAAGTGTTGATCCGGTTGGAGTGGGAGTAGGTGCTGGAATAATTGATAAAAAAAATGACCCACTTTTCAGTAGGTCATTTCTAAAACTTTCGAATGTTAGTTTATTTTTTCTTCGGCATACTTCGTTCGAAGGCTGGAATACCAGTAACATCCATACCCGTAATCAGCAAGTGGATATCGTGGGTCCCTTCATACGTGAGTACAGATTCCAAATTGGCCATGTGGCGCATCATGGAGTACTCAGAAGTTATACCCATTCCGCCGTGAATCTGGCGTGCCTCGCGTGCAATATCCAGCGCGATTTCCACGTTGTTCCTTTTTGCCATTGAAATTTGGGGAGAAGTTGCTCGTCCTTCATTTCTCAATTGCCCCAAACGATGCGTAAGCATTTGCGCTTTTGTGATTTCTGTAATCATTTCAGCTAGTTTCTTTTGTATTAACTGGAATGAACCGATCGGTACATCGAACTGTGTACGCTCTTTTGAGTAACGCAATGCCTGGTCGTAACAGTCCATGGCCGCACCTAACGCTCCCCATGCTATTCCGTAACGTGCAGAATCCAGGCAAGAAAGTGGAGCTCCTAAACCACTGCGCTCAGGAAGTAAATTCGCTTTAGGAACTTTCACGTTTTCAAATATCAGTTCTCCCGTGGCAGATGCACGAAGCGATAATTTCCCGTGCATCTCAGGAGTAGAAAAACCTTCCATACCACGCTCGACGATTAATCCATGGATACGACCTTCTTCATTCTTGGCCCAAACCACAGCAATATCTGCAAATGGAGCGTTGGAAATCCACATTTTAGCCCCATTGAGCAAATAGTGATCTCCTTCGTCTGTATAATTCGTGATCATTCCCCCAGGATTAGATCCGTGGTCTGGTTCAGTCAAACCAAAACATCCAATCATTTCACCTGTTGCCAATTTGGGCAGGAATTTTTGCTTTTGTTCTTCTGAGCCGTATTTAAAAATTGGATACATCACCAAAGAACTTTGTACTGATGCAGTTGATCGCAAACCGCTGTCGCAACGCTCAAGTTCCTGCATGATTAGGCCGTAAGAAATTTGATCCAGACCTGAACCGCCATATTCCTGAGGAATATACGGACCAAAGGCACCAATTTCTCCCAATCCACTCAAAATATGCATTGGGAAAGTCGCTTTTTCGTAATGTTCGTCGATGATTGGAGAAACTTCTTTCTTTACCCAATCACGGGCAGTGTCACGAATCAATTTGTGTTCATCCGTCAATAATTCATCCATCAAATAATAGTCGGGATGTGTATATAAATCTGAACTCATGTTAGAATGTTTAATTTTGCCATCAAAAGTAAGGAAATATATGGTTTTTTTAACGTTGAGGTGCAATCAAAAACGCAACAAGTCGTTTTTTTGTACATTCGTAACATAAAGCCAAATTAAGAAAACAACCATGGACGAAATGCAATTGATAGAGCGGGAATCGATGTTTCCAACATGGGTGTTGTATGCGTTGCTCGTTGCCGTTGGGATTTTGGCACTCGTGAAGTTGTGGCGCCCCGTAATTTTCCAATACATCACAGCTTCCTTTGTCAAACCGCCATCGACTATTCCTTACTCCCGTGAGAACCTCAGTTTTTTTGGTCGGGCCAGTTGGATGTTATTACTGAACTATTTCGTTGTCGCTGGTATTTCCATATCTATGGTGTCAACGTATTACGATTTTGAGCAGGATTTACTCATTTTTGCACCCACTTTTTATTTTTTATTTCAGGCGATATCTTTGTTTATGGCAGGAGGTGTGAGTGGTGAGTTAAAAAAACTCAACGAACATTTTTTGTTGTTAAACTTTACCTATCATACGATGGGGTTACTTTTAATCCCTTTGCTGCTAATCTGGTTGCTCAATGTTAATTACTCGATATACTTTATCTATACTTTGGCGATTCTGTTTTCCGTCTTTTGGCTGTTGCGGGTTTTTCGGGGAATATTCTTCGCATTGAGAAATAATATATTGTGGTATTATATAATTTTATACCTTTGCACCCTGGAAATTTGGCCGTTAGTCGCATTTTATGTGCTATTAATCGCTGATTTTAAGAGGTAAAACGAATTGTTGAATCTAAATACTGCAATTTTGAGTATTCGTACAATATTGGTATCACAACCAGAGCCAGAAAGTAATAAAAATCCATATATAGCTTTAGCTGAAAAGTATAATCTACAGGTTGATTTTAGACCTTTTATTCACGTCGAAGGTGTAGAGAAATCAGAATTCAGGAGTCAACGTGTCGATTTAAACGATTTTACAGCAATAATCTTAACCTCGAAGACAGCAGTTGATCATTTCTTTCGTATTGCTGAAGAATGTCGATTCGAAGTACCGACTTCTATGAAGTATTTCTGTATTTCTGAAGCTGTAGCATATTACTTACAAAAGTATGTGACGTATCGAAAGCGTAAGATTTTTCACGGTCGACAGACTATTGTTGACCTTATGGATTCGATTAAAAAACACAAAAAAGAGAAGTTTCTTTTACCTTGTTCTGACATCCTGCGGAATAGCATTCCCGACACGCTAAACGAGTATAAAATAGATTTCGAGCGCGTTGTCCTTTACCGTACGGTGGCAACTGACCTTACGGATCTCGAGAGTGTTTCATACGATATCCTCGTGTTCTTTTCACCTTCCGGCATTGAATCGCTGCTTAAAAACTTCCCGGATTTTAAGCAAAATAAAACACGGATAGCAGCTTTTGGACCCACGACGGCAAAGGCAATTGTGGATAATAATCTTCGGCTCGATATTCATGCTCCCCAACCACAAACGCCTTCTATGTCTATGGCAATTGAGGAGTATATCAAAGACCATGATAAAAAGAAGTAGAGCGTAGACAGCAAGAGCGTAGACAGCAAGAGCGTAGACAGCAAGAGTGTTGAGTAAGAGTGTTGAGTAAGAGATGAGGCGGTATGAGCATACAGCAAGAGTGTTGAGCAGGAGCATACAACTGGAGTAGTGAGTATACAGGTTACTTTTAGTATCAAAATTCCTGGTTCAAATCAAAAACACTCGCTGTAAAATAGGGTTTTTCGGCAAAAATTTTAAGGAATTCCCTCGCTGCGTTAAATTGTAAATTCCCGCTCTCATCACTCAGCAGCTTATTAATTTCCAACTGATTAAGATTTCTCGCCAAATTGACTATAGTTGCAGCTCACCATATTATTTATTATCATTAAATTTATACCTTGGTAAATTGAATATGGCAGATCGTAAGAAAAAAGAGAAAATCAAATTTAAGAAATGGTCCTCAACAGTACTGGTGTTGTTGATGTGGATCATTGGTTTTTTACCGCTATTTGGGGTGCTTTATTTACGATACGTACAAACTGAAGAGGAAAACCTGCCGTCCTCGACGATGTTGGAAAATCAAGAAGAGTTATTGGCAACAACTGTCTATGCAGATGATGGTGTTACTGAATTAGGGAAGTACTGGAAAGTGAACCGTACAAGCGTCAATTATAACGAGATATCTCCACATGCCGTTTCCGCCTTAATATCCACCGAAGACGAAAGATTTGAGGAGCATCCCGGAATCGATGCTAAAGCATTAGCTCGGGCCATCGTCAACATGGGGGAAGCTGGAGGTGCATCGACAATTACGCAGCAATTAGCGAAATTGATATTTACCTTGAAAGAACGCGAAGAAAGACGCGAGGCGCGGATAAATGATAGCGGTCCCACTGCAGAGCAATTACGAAAGGAGAAGATGAGCAGTCTGGAGCGTCGCGTGTATGAAAAAGTAAAGGAAAACATCATTGCGCTGCGCCTGGAACAGCGGTATACGAAGCACGAAATTTTGACCATGTACCTCAATCAGTTTGATTTCCTATACAATGCTGACGGTATTTCATCGGCTTCCAGGGTGTACTTTAATAAAGATGCAATAGATTTAAAGCCTGAGGAAGCAGCTATGTTAGTAGGGATGTGCAAAAATCCGCGTCTTTATAACCCCCTGGCATTTCAAGTGAGAGATTATCGCGCCCGCATAGCGAGCCGAAAATCGATAGATAAGGGTGAGGTGAGTGATGAAGCGGTTGCCCGCGTGCGCCGAAAGGATTCGGTTCGCGCCGTAAAACGCAGAAACATAGTGCTTTTAAAATGGTATGAAAACTCATCGAAAAACAATCCTTCACTCACTTCTACAATCAGCAAATCGGAGTACGACAGTTTAAAAGCATTACCGATTGTAACCAATTATCAGTCCGTTGATCATAAAGAAGGAGTGGCGCCTTATTTTCGAGAAAGTCTGCGTAACGAGGTACAGGATATTTTAGCAGAAAAAGATCCTAACGGTAATTACAACTATCAAAAACCGGAAGGAGGATCTTATAATATTTATGAGGACGGGTTGAAAATTTATACATCTATCAATCTAAACATTCAAAAGCATGCAGAGTATGCATTAAAACATCACTTAAAAACGAATTTACAAGAACCGTTCACTAAAAATAATCGGCGGTCCGATCAGTTTCCTTTTGCACGAAACATTGATGCTTCAACAGTTGAGCTACTGATGAATAGTGCCCGTAAGCGTTCAGAGCGCTATCGCCACGCCAAGCAAAATGGATTGAGTGATGCTGAAGTGGAGAAAATGTTTGAAACACCGGTTCCTATGAAAGTTTTTTCCTGGAATGGTGAAGTCGATACGGTCATGACGCCGAATGATTCAATCCGCTATTATAAGAACTTTATTCGTGGAGGATTAGTATCTGTTGAACCACAAACAGGTTTTATCAAAGCATGGGTTGGCGGTCCTAATATCGATCATTTTGCTTATGATCACGTGGAGAAAGGTAAACGTCAAGTGGGATCTACGATCAAGCCTTTTATTTATTCTGCTGGGATGCGTTTCGGGGTTATCACACCTTGTCAAACTACACCGAATATACCTTACTGTGTCGATTCACGAAAAGGATCAGGGGAGGAAGGTATGGAGCAGTGGTGTCCAAGTAACGCCGGAGCTGACATGGATGGAGAGACTGTAAAATTCAGGAAAGGACTCGAACAATCCATGAACAACATCACGGTGGCAGTTATGTCTAAAATGGGGGGTGTCGCAGGTCCTAGAGCCGTTGCAAAATTAATGCGCGATCTCAATATTGAATTGAGGGAAGCCGATATTGTACCCGCTATGTGTCTGGGGGTTATGGACCTCTCGCTTCTTGAAATGGTGAGCGCTCAAGCGGCCTTTGTCAATCGGGGGATCTACACGAAGCCGACGGCCATTATGCGTATTGAGGATCGAAATGGTAATATCGTATATGAACATACACCTCAGGCGAAAGAGGCCATGTCAGAAGAGTTGGCTTATGCCACTTTAGAAATGATGCGCGGCGTAGTACTGAGAGGTACGGGAGCAAGTTTGCGAGGTACATGGCGCGGTGATTGGGGAGGTGTGACCCAGCCAACAGCAGGAAAAACAGGAACGACGCAGAACAACTCTGACGGATGGTTCATGGGGCTTACACCGGATTTAGTTACTGGAGTTTGGGTAGGAGCTGAAGATATGGCCGTACGATTTAATACGATGAAGTGGGGGCAGGGAGCTCGAATGGCCCTGCCAATTTATGGATATATGATGCAAAAAGTATATAAAGACCCAAACATTCATATTTCTACAAATGAATTTGAACCGCCTTTTGGCTGGAAAAATTCACTTTATAATTGCGATAATCAAGAAGATTCAGGAGATGATAATGGAACTCCTGATTTTGGAATTAATTAAAAAAAAGAAAGCATGAATAAAAAAGTAGCAGATGTAGCAGAAGCTTGTAGAGGAGTGAAGTCTGGAATGACCTTGATGCTGGGGGGATTTGGATTGTGTGGAATACCAGAAAATTCCATTAATCAACTGGTAAAAATGGGAGTAGATGATTTGACTTGCATTTCAAATAATGCAGGTGTTGATGATTTTGGACTCGGTTTGCTTCTCCAACAAAGACAAATTAAAAAGATGATGTCTTCTTACGTAGGAGAGAATGAAGAGTTTGAGCGTCAGATGTTGTCTGGAGAGTTAGAGGTAGATCTGGTACCTCAAGGATCCCTGGCAGAACGATGTCGTGCAGGAGGGGCAGGAATACCTGCTTTCTTTACACCTGCAGGTTATGGTTCGGAAATCGCAGAAGGTAAAGAAGTTCGTGACTTTGATGGTAAGCCACATATTATGGAAACTGCGCTTACCAGTGAGTTTGCTTTCGTGAAAGCTTGGAAAGGAGATACAGAAGGAAATCTCATTTATAAGGCCACAGCGCGTAATTTTAATCCGATTATGGCGATGGCTGGGAAAATCACTGTTGCTGAGGTAGAAGAGTTAGTGCCTGCGGGCGAACTGGATCCCAATGAAATTCATACACCAGGTATTTTTGTTCAGCGCATCTATGAGGGTAAAAACTATGAAAAACGCATTGAAAAGGTAACGACACGACCGAAACCTTAATTGTTTAGACTCAGAATCGATACCTCCACGTTGTTAGCTCAACGTGGATTTTTAGTTGATCAAAAGTTGATTCGCACACCAGGTCCAATTAGGTAAAAAAAGCGGTCTTCATTCAGAAAATAACCAAATCCGGCATAGAGTGGAAAGGAAAATTTGCGATTCTTTTTTCTAGGATACACTGATCCTAGCAACACAATACCCAAGTCTCTATCTGCATCAGGATCAAAGTTAAATGCATTTTTGGCCAAAAATCCACCACCTATTTTATAAGGTCGTAATTTTTGAATTTCTCCCCGTTGATAAAATGAAAATTGTGCGAGCATTGATAACGAAATTCCACTTAAACCAGGAAAACCAGGTACGCCTGCTTTTTTAATAATAAGTCCGGCAGGAATGCTTAAATCGACATCGAAAGTAACATGTTTTGCTTTTATAATCTCTATGCGTGCTGTATGACCTAATCCATTGTATATATTTTTTCGATGTTTAATAATGAGCTCAATGGTCGACCAGTGATCGAGGCTGTGCGTTTTGTTAGATAGATAATCGTTAATTGAAATATTGTCATTCATACAGCCATCACTACTCGTGTAAGAAAAACTTCGGGGAGATTCATTGCCAGGGCAGATTTCAATATCATCAATGATCTGCTTTTCGACCAATTGATTGGCAGCATCATTTATACGCACTTCAATTTCTAAATATTGCTTACCATAGAGTTCTTGAATATCGTCGATAAAAGAATCGTCGAATTGAACCGAGATGTCTCCAATAGTTCCATTATGCAGTTGTGGCTCTTGTGCCTGATTCGCAATAACGGGTGTGCCACCATAGTCTACAATAACGAAATCCAGCGGTCGGGGACGCTGATATTCCTGAATGTCTAAAGTCACTCCTGTTTTTTTGTTTCCGTTGTATATGTTAATGGACTTTTTACGAATATCAATAGGAACTTTCAGTAGAAAGTGTGTGACAACTTCATTTTTCACAACACTGTCAGTAGAAATATCAACAAGATCCTCAAATACGAAATCTGCACGACTGAGTCCTTTACCTTCCAGCCTAATTTCCACTGTTTCTCCTGGAAATATTTTTCGCGATGCTACCCAAGAACCGCCTTCTCGCAGAATACTCACTTTTTCGATCGCCGGTTTGGGTAGAATATTCATATTGGTTATAAATTCGGGCTTGTCACCATCTTTAATGAAAAGATAGCCATTATTGGATTTGTGGTAGTTGTAAGGACGAAACATGCAGAGTACTTTATCGTTGTTTAGACGGCGCACTGTATAAAGCTCGGCAATCAATGCACCACCTTTTTCATCCCGGTCCTCGATGCGATAGGTTTTATTGATCCGCAGGTCGCGATGGTTGTCTATTTGCAGCTCGACCCCTTTACGTTTATCGAATTCCAGTGTTACCTGACGTTGGTCAAATTGAAGAAACTTGAGGCGCGATCCTTTGACCTGTGAAGAAAAGGAATTGGTTTGGATTGTATATTTTAGCCGATCATTTTCCTTGTTAGGATGGCGCAGTGTGATCGGCAATTGAACTTGGATCTCACCGCGTTGAGTAGGTAAAACAGCTACCATGATGTTGTTTTGATGTCTATAGATTCGGTATTCGTAATTCGCTGTCTTCTTCCATTGGGGATCCACCATGATGTTTTCAGGTCGATTAGTAACGAGTTCAAAGCGACGTTCCTCTCCGATGAAAAAATCGCCATCGCCCGCATAAATTTCTGCATAAGTATTCGCGTAGGGGAAGAGCGGAAGTTTTAAACGACGATTATTAAAGTTGAGTTGTAGTGCAAGATAATCGCTGATAGAGAGGTCGTTGAATTGTATTTTACACGTGTAATGCTCTTGTACATTTAGTGCGAGTGAATCAATGATTTTATAATCGCGCGATTTCATGAGGTGCAACTGATCTGTTGTTTTAAGCCCGCTGGTTGGTATGAAAGTGAAATGAGCGATGGGTTTTTCGTTTTGAAATTCAAATGCCAATTTCCTCACACCTTGAACTTTGACGCGATCTTTTCGAAATTCATAAGTCATCGTATCCACCTTCATTGATACCTTCGAAAAAAGACCCTCAATGGATGCTTGAGCTAAGACTGGATATGACCCAAGGTAAATAAGTGTTATTATTCCCAATATGAGATAGATGCGAGCACTTTTCAGCATTTGATTATTTTTTTGCAAAGATAAAGGATATTCCCGGTTTACTCAACAAGCGTTGGGTGCAAAAACACCAAACTAGCGCGTACGTTCTGTCGTATATTCAACCAGAAGTTGTAACGATTTTTTACTATCAGAATCAGGAAGCGGTTCAAGCAAAGACAGCGCTTGGTCGCGAATTTCCATCATTTTTTGATAGGCGTAATCAATGCCACCATTTTCCACAACCAACTGAATCGCCCGGCGTACTTTTTTTGGTTTTTCATTGTATCGCTTAACAATGGTAATGAGTTCCTTCCTCGTTTTATTGTCAACATTGTTTAAAGTGTAGATGAGCGGCAAAGTCATTTTGCGCTCTCGAATATCTATCCCTGTTGGTTTACCGATTTTACCCGGCGTACCATAGTCAAATATATCATCTTTTATTTGAAATGCGAGTCCTACGAGTTCACCAAATTCCCGCATGCGCTCTGCCTGGTCTTCACGAGCAACGGAAACAGCGCCTGCTTCGCAGCACGTTGCAATTAGAGAGGCTGTTTTTTGTCGAATGACTTCAAAATAAGTCGCTTCGTCGATGTCTAATCGTCTTGATTTTTCAATTTGCAATAATTCTCCTTCGCTCATTTCTCTCACAGCGCGCGCCACAATTTCCAATGAACGGTATTTCTTATGTTCGATGCTTAACAACAGTACACGGGAGAGCAAATAATCGCCGACTAATACAGCAATTTTATTTTTCCAAAGTGCGTTGATGGAGAAGAATCCTCTGCGTTCGTTGGCATCATCAACCACATCATCATGAACGAGTGTAGCTGTGTGTAAAAGCTCAACAAGCGAGGCAGAATTGTAGGTGTCATCGTTGATTTCTCCCAGCATTTTGGCGGAAAGGAAAACGAACATAGGTCGCATTTGTTTTCCTTTTCGTTTAACAATATAATGCGTGATTTTGTCGAGCAACGGTACTTTTGATCGCATGTTTTTGCGAAAACGTTCTTCAAATTCTTCTAATTCTCCGGCTATTGGAGCCTTAATTTCATTAACTACACCCATGCTGGAACAAATATACAGATAAACTTTGTGCTGTAAGCTTAACTGTAACAAGTGAAATTGTAATTTGTTACTTGGCGGGAAGCGTCAGCAATGGTATTTGAAGGTGTTGGGCAATATTTTTAGATAAACTACGACTAAAGATGGCACTGAAAAAGTTGCGTTTACGCGGCTGTATCGCTATTATATCTACTTTTTTTGAACTGTAGAAATCACTGAGCGATGATTCAATATCTTCCCCAGTTATTACGTGGAAATTAAGTTGATCGTCACCCCTCAATTTCTTTTTCCAGTTTTCCATATCACTAGCGCTCACATCAGAGATGTCTTTTTCGAAATGGACGCCGCAAAGAGAAGTATTTAACTGTTTAGAAAAATCTAAAACGTCATTAAAGGAAACGACCTCTTCATCCTTGTAGTTAGTCATGTACGCAATTTTGTTGATATTGTCTTCAGGTGATGCTTCCAATGGAATACTCATTACTTTACAAGGCGAGGCGTCAATTACACCAGATGCTACTGAACCTAGAAAAACTTCTTTTAAACCCGTCGCTCCTTTTGTACCCATAACGATGACATCGTAGGATTCCTTTTTTGCAACGGTTGTAATTCGCGTAACAGGATGTCCCTCCGCCATGATTTGATTAAAATCGACAGATTTATAACCATTATCGTCTGCAATTTTTCGCATTTTTTCTACGGCACTTTGGAAGTTTTTCCGCGATTCTTCTTCCATCATTTCAAAAACTTCTCGAGATGTATTTTGAAGGGAACGACCGAGTTCTGGTAATTCGTAAACATGGAGGAGTGTTAACTGCCCACCCGTTTTTTGCGTTAAATGGAGCGCAAATCGAAATGCATTTTCTGCCGTTTCGGAAAAATCTGTCGGAAAAAGAATATTCATGGTTCTTGAGAATTAGTACTACTCAAAATTGCATTATTTTTTCTGATTAGTAAATAAAAAAGTAGTTTTTTTTCTATTTTATCTCGTTCGTTATAATCGGTGAAAACAAGACCAGTGAAAACTATTGGGCTTCGCATGGAACATGATAAAATCCACCGTTACTAACTCTAAAAGGTTGTGGATGATTTAGATATAAGCTTGTTAGCTTGCAACCGATTTATAGGTGAGATTTAAAATCAATTCCTTACCTTTAGATCACAGATGAAAAAATTAGCCGGAATCCTTTTTTTCGTAGTAAGTGTCACCAATGTTGTTGCGCAATCACCGAGACAACAATTGTCAGCAGTGGAAGTATTGATGAATACGGATTATAGTGCGATCGATTCCGTGATGAAACAGTATCCCGATGATTTCAAATCATTTTCTTATAAAGAACAGGTTGAGTTTCACCTGCTTCGCATGTTTTGGGTACAAACGAGTCAAAGTATTCATGATACGGCTTATTATACGCAACTGCAAAAGGCTCAACTACTGGGACATGATCAATTAATTTTGCTTTCAGCTACAGAGATTTTGGATCAAAGGGAGGTACTTGAATTTGTGCCACAATTAAATTCTAATCCTGATTCGATTCAACATAGGTTGATTAAGGTATTGTTCCATGCGATCAAAAGCTATAGCAATATACAGCGTGAAATGCCATGGAAATTTCACGCTAATAAGGCAATGAGAATATCGCGAAGATCATATTCCGATATGTTACCTTCAATTGTTGTCACGATAATTTCAACTGCTCTGGAGGAAAAAGGACACTATACGGCTGCCGTCAAATACCAACAGAAAGCCTTGAATTACGCTGAGGAAAATGACTTGAATTTGTGCGCAGCGGTTCACAAGTTAAAATTGGCACACGTTCACTTTGAATTAGGTAATGTCGTCAAAGCAAAAAATTATTATGCAGATGCGATGGGTTTAGCTAAAAAGATCAATAATACATTTTTGGAAGCTAAAGCATTGTTGTTTTCTGGTGACGTCAAAGTCAGTACAGGTAATATCAAAGAAGGGCTCTACGACCTGCAGCGCGCTTTAATCTTATATTATCAGGAGTCATCAGATATTGGAATAGCCAACACGCATAAAGAATTAGGCAGAGCTTATCTTCAAACGCACGAGTTGGAATTAGCAAAAAAGAATCTGGAGCTGAGCCGCAATTACTTTAATCAGATCCCCGCTCGTTTTGGTTTAGGGGATTTACATTTTTTTCTTGCACAGCTTGCCTTAAAAAAAGATCAGTTCGGTCTTGCTCTCCAGCATTGTAATCATTCCTTAAACTATACAGAGCAATATGGCTCCACAATGCGTTATTACAAGATTTTGCAATTGAGGAGTCTGGTACAATCAGCATTAGGAGATGATGCGCGGGCTTATGAAGACCTCCGTGCTTACGTGAAGTTTAAAGACAGCATTTCTGCAAGTGAATTACAATCACAGGTTGCTGAACTTAGTGAACTATACGAGGCAGAACAAAAGGCGAAACAAATTAGTGAACAAAAGCGTCGGATTGAAGAGCAGCGTAATCAACAATTGATCAGCGAACAAAAGTTGGAAAATACAGAGTTACGCAATCAGCGTATTATTCTCATTCTTTTCTTTTCAGTAATATTATTTTTAGCTCTTTTTGTCATATTTTATTTCCGAAGCAAACAACGTGCTTTGCGCACGCAACAGCGCGAAGTGGAGCTCCAGCAACAATTGCTGCGCTCGCAAATGAATCCTCACTTTTTGTTCAATGCTATGTCGGTCATCCAAAGTTACATTTACGATAACGACTTAAAAAACTCTTCGGCCTTTCTAGTCAATTTTTCACGCCTCATGCGTTTGATTTTGGAAAATAGTGATAAGGAGTTCATCGCTCTTTCTACTGAATTGGAGATTTTAGAACGTTTTCTAAAAATACAACAAGCGCGTTTTGAACATCGATTTAATTACGAGATCAATACAGATGATGATATCGACCTCGAAACTACGCTGATTCCACCGATGGTTTTACAGCCTTTCCTGGAAAATGCTACGGAACATGGCGAACTCCATAAAGTTAGAAACGGTAAAATTCGGATAAACTATAAAATTGAGAAGGAATTACTTATTTTTGAAATAATAGATAATGGTATAGGTCGGAAGGCGGCAAGTGAGAAACAAGAAAGCTCTACATTGAAAAAGCATAAAAGTATGGCTATTTCTATAACAGAACAACGCATTGCATTGTTGCATCAGAAGTATAAGCGATCAGGCTATGTGACAATAGAAGATGATGATGAAAAGCACGGAACAGGCACTCGGGTAAAAGTAGGTATTCCTATTATACGTTAAAAAGACACACTAAAATACTTTTAATTGCATGGCTTACAAAGTACTGATTGTAGATGATGAAGTAAGAACGCGCTCATTGTTGGCGAACATGTTGAGTCATAATTCTGAAAACCTAAAGGTTTATTCGGATGGTGAAAGCGTTGCGACTGCAATAGCTTCAATTGAACAGCAGAACCCCGACATCGTCCTGCTGGACATTCAATTGCCAGACGGTTCTGGGTTTGATATTTTGGACCGTTTAGACGATCGCGATTTTCAGGTCATTTTTATAACTGCACACGAAGAGTATGCGATTCGGGCTATTAAAAGTTCGGCACTGGATTATATTTTAAAGCCCGTTGATGAAGAGGAACTAAACAACGCAATATATAAAGCTGTCAATCGAATTAAAGGACAACTGGATCAAAGTACGCACTACGATGCTTTGCTTAACAACATTGAAAAGGATAATAAAAAAATTGTGCTCCGAACATTGGAATCTCTTTATATATTTGATGTAGAGGATATCGTTCGCTGTCAATCAAGCGGAAATTACACCAACTTTTATATCAACGATGACCGGGAAATAATTGTGTCAAAACCATTGAAAGAATATGAGGAGGCACTCGCTTACCGCTGGTTCGTGCGTTGTCACCGATCACATATCATCAATATGGACTATGTCGATCGTTTTGATAAAAACGATGGAGGAGCTATCATCATGCGGGATGGAACAAAAGTGCCGCTTTCGCGATCATTTCGCGAACGTTTTTTTGAGGCTCTTGAAAATATGACGTAATCATTAGCGTTATGACCTGGGATAGCATGAGTAAAATTCAAGCAAAGAAATTTTCTGGCAAATTCATAAATAACTCCGGGACACATCAAAAAGTGTGGGGAGAACACTTAAAAATCTTTATTCTGAAAGAAATAGTATCTAATATTCTTCCCCCGCGTATATTGAATAAATGATTTTAATGTATTTATTTTTCAAGAGACTTATAATTAGTCTACGAAGCAGAGATAAGTCTTATCTACATTAAGAAGCTTAGAGGTTTTGGGGCGCGCATAGGAAACCTACTTCTGGGTCCCACTGCCAGAAGACTTCGTGAAAATTTAAACTGTCTGACGAACGACGAAGGAGGAGGAGTTTTTAAATTTTAGAAGTCAATGGCAATAGT
>CAYFTH010000082.1:0-14121 GCA_964346075.1 uncultured Fluviicola sp.
AAAAAAACATACAAAAAGTAATAAAACACCACGTTGACTGTTTTCAAATAGGATTATTTTCCAAAAATAAACTTTATTTTTTCTAAACTTTAGCTTATTGTTATCATTTAACACTTAAATAAAAATGCAAATGCAAACAAGTGAGATAAACATATCAAAGGTCATAGAAGAAGGAAAGTTAAAGACGTATTTCTTTGGAGCGAGCTTTATAGAGGTTTATTGGTTGTATCATAAGTTGAGCCCAGGGCATTGGAATTCAACAGCTGGTAGAAGTAAAAACGGTATCTCCGAACGGTGTCTCCGAAACGTTTGCCAGTGAAACAAAGGGCAAGGCAAATGCTTAGTCACGTATCCACAACTGTAACAATAAATATCTTCCGCCCCTAAGCCACCGCGCTATTCCTTTCACCGATCTTGCCATGAAAGTGACATCAATTAACAATCCGGCTTACAAATCGGGCGGTATTTCATCATTTCAACCTACAGAACACTATATTTGCCCCTGTGAAATTTATTATTTTCGGCATACTATTCGTTTTTTACACTTTTGCGTTGGGGCAAAAAAGCGTAGATGCCGTGCGTATGAAAAACCCACCTGAAATTGACGGAAAACTCAATGACGACTGCTGGACTCATCTTCGAACGCTATCAAATTTTACGCAGATTGAGCCAGATGCAGGCAAATCATCAACAGAGAGGACAAAAGTAAAAATCGGTTACAATGATGAAGCTATCTACGTAGGAGCACACTGTTACTCAAAACCAAAGGATGTGTCTCATGTACTTTCCCAACGTGACAATTATAATTCCAATACCGATTATTTTTCCATTATGCTGGACACTTATAACGATCAATTGAACGGATTTGTATTCTCTGTCTCAACAGCTGGTGTTCAATATGATGCTAAGATTTACGCTCAATCTTACAATAGTAATCTTAATATGATTTGGTATTCTGATGTACATCACAGCGATTCAGGATACACCGTGGAAATGAAAATTCCATACAGTGCCATACGATTTGCAGAGAAAGATATTCAAAACTGGGGCGTAAATTTTGCACGTTATATTAGTTTAAACCGCGAAGAAGCAACCTGGAATACGATCAAACCCGATGTTGATAATCGCGTTGCTCAGGCGGGAAAACTGACTGGCCTGAGAGATATAGAACCTCCTGTCCGCCTCTTTTTCTCTCCTTATATTTCTTCCTATGTGGAACACTTCCCAATTGAAAATGATGTTGTCAGGGATCTCAATTTTGATTTTAATGGAGGGTTGGATATTAAATATGGGATCAATGAGGCATTCACACTGGATATGACGTTAATTCCCGATTTTGGTCAGGTCGTCACTGACAATATTGTTTTAAACCTCTCCCCTTTTGAGGTATTCTATGATGAAAATAGACCTTTTTTCAATGAGGGTACCGAACTATTCGAAAAAACAGGTCACTTTTACAGTCGAAGAGTGGGTGGACGCCCTATCAACCGATCTAAAGTAAATGAAGAAATTCAAGCGCACGAACGCATCATTAATAATCCGACAAAATCACCACTCCTGAATGCAACCAAAGTTTCTGGTCGTAACAAAAATGGATTGGGGATTGGCGTTTTTAATGGCATCAGTGGAGAACAATATGCTGTCGTGGAAGATACGAACTCGCGTGAACGTCGAAACATCAGAACAGCGCCATTTTCAAATTACAACGTGGTCGTTCTCGATCAAAACCTCAAACAAAATAGCTCCATTACTTTTACCAATACCAATGCATGGCGATCTGGTGATACTTACGACGCTAATGTTACCGCCTTGAGCACGAACTTAAACTCCAAAGATAACACCTACTTCGTCAATGGTGATGCAGCACTTTCTCAGCAATATGAACGCAACGGAAATCAGTTCGGTCATCAATACAAAGTTCAACTTGGGAAACAGTCAGGACGATTTATCTACAATGTCAATTACCTGGAACAAAGTGACACTTATGATCCAAATGATGTCGGTTTTTTATCAAACAATAATAAGCGTAACCTCACAGGGTCTATTGGTTATCGCATATTTAAACCTTTTTGGAAACTTAATCGAATAAGTGGTAAATTCTCTTCCACTTACAGCCGACTCTACAATCCTAACGCCTTCGTAGGACTCAATTATAATACTTCTGTGAATTTTACCAATCGAAAATTTCATTCTGCTGGTTTCAATTTTTCAGGAACAATGACAGAGCGGAATGATTACTTTGAACCGCGAACGCCTGGTTATTACTTCAAAGAACCTATAAATTATGGTGGTGGTTTCTGGATCTCGTCAAATTATCAGAAAACTTTCGCATTAGACATCAGAATGAATGCACGAAATTATCAAGCGACATCCTGGCAATCTATGAATTACGAAATATCTCCCCGATTTAGAATAGGCGATCATGTCTTCCTCGTTTATTCCTTTCGTCAGCAATTTGATGTCAATCAACGTGGCTACGCCATTCCATTCATTGGTCAGCAACCATCCATGGAAAGCCCTTTATTTGGAGAACGTGATGTTCAGACAACCACTAACACGATCGATTTGCGCTATACTATTAACAACGTGTCTGGAATTACCTTTCGCCTTCGTCACTACTGGTCAAAAGTAAATTATAGTAAGTTCTTTACACTCAATAAAAAGGGAACTTTAACACCTACTGAGATCAATGAAACTGCTTTAAATGGCGAACATAAGTACAACACAAACTTCAATGCATTTAGTATAGACATGGTTTACCGCTGGATTTTTTCACCTGCCAGCGAGCTGAATTTAGTCTGGAAGAATAATATTTTCACAGAAGACAGTCAGTCGTCAATTGCTTTCAGCCAGAATCTGGATAACACATTTCGCGCTGACCAGTACAATAGCATATCGTTGCGCGTTATTTACTTTCTGGATTACCTGCAAATCAAAAAGTTACTACGAGATAAAAAACAATCCAAGAGAGATGACAGTGCGTTGAAATATTAGATCTAACATTCTCATCATTTAAAAGTCCAGATCTTCTTTGCGCGGAGCCTTCACTTGTTGAAATTCACTAATAGTTAGAATAATGTATAATAACAAAGCTAAAATTGAAAATGGTCTCAGGTAAAAATTGATTTTTGCGAAGACTACGTCAAAAAGCATAAAAATACCTCCGATGAGTAACAGCCCGACAAAGATGAAAAGATAGATTATTCGGAATGTACCCATTTTCCCCACGACAAAAAGATGCAACAAAGTGCTGACGATAACCCACCCCAACAATCCAATAGATATCCAGTAAAAATAGCCATACGCACCAAATACAATCAACAGCATCAGAGCTATTAAAAAGCCAACCCCTTGAATCACAATATCGAGTAGCTTCAAATTATACATTATTCGTTGTCAGCTTGTGAATAATTATCATCCCAGTCCTTAACCCTAGGGTTTCCGAGTTTCCCCACAGATTTGCCCACCATCATTGATACCGCCGCATCTCCAGTAACATTGACTGTTGTACGTAACATATCGAGCGGGCGATCGATTGCGAAAATCAATGCTAATCCGGCTTCAGGAATTCCAGCTTGACCTAAAACGATGACTAACATCACCATACCAGCGCCAGGCACTGCTGCAGAACCAATACTTGCCAGCGTTGCAGTGGTCACAATACCCAACTGAGCCGCGAGTGATAAATCCATTCCGAATGTCTGGGCTATGAATATTGCAGCAACAGCCTGATACAAACTCGTACCATCCATGTTGATAGTGGCTCCTATGGGCAAAACAAAGCTTGTCACCTCCTCACGAACTCCTAAATGCTCTTCAACGCGTTCCATCGTTACAGGGAGCGTGGCAGCCGAGGAGCTCGTACTAAAAGCGAGTAATTGAGCTGGCGCAATTCCAGACAAAAAGAATCGTGGATCCTTCTTCGTAACGAGTGAGACTATAATTGTGTAGAAAATAATCATTAGTAATAAGCCGACAATAACACTCATCGCATACCATAATAGGGCTACAAATAGGTCTTGACTTGGCGATTCCACCACAAGACCAGCGAGTAAAGCGAAAACTCCTATCGGTGCCGCGAGCATAATTAAATCTATCAATTTGAGGATGACCTCATTAAAACCATCGAAAAAAGATTTGACTGGTTTGGATTTGGATTCGGGAATCAAAATTAGACCTACACCAA
This sequence comes from uncultured Fluviicola sp., assembly GCA_964346075.1. Taxonomy (GTDB): domain Bacteria; phylum Bacteroidota; class Bacteroidia; order Flavobacteriales_D; family Crocinitomicaceae; genus Brumimicrobium. The sequence continues at coordinate 4,187 of CAYFTH010000082.1, forward strand.
AAAAGATAGCAAAAACAATCACTTGCAGCATATTCCCGTTGTCGGCAGCTGCACTAAAAATATTGTCTGGTATCAAATCTTCAAGTGCTCTTAACGGGCCAGATTCTTTTTGTTTTTCCGCATTATTAATACTCACAGAAGCATCTCCACTATACGTTTCAACCAGATTGTTACGCGTATCTTCCGTGATTGATTTACCAGGACTCACGATATTTACCACTAACAAACCAATAGTTACAGCCAGCACCGTAGTTCCTAGATAAATCAAAATTGTACGCAATCCCATTTTGGATAGTTTAGAAATATCCTTAAGATCCGAAACACCTTTGATGAGCGAAGCCAAAATCAGCGGAACAGCAATTAACTTTAATGCGTTAATAAACATATTCCCAAAAGGCTTGATCCAATGCTTTACGAAAAGTGCAGCACGCGAAATTTCTACATCTTCTCCTCCCAATCGGTAAGTCGTCATACTAGACCCCCACGAAGTACTGAGCAATACTAAACTGAAGATTACACCTGCAGCCATGCCGATAAGGATCTTCCAATGCAACGCCAACTTCTTTTTCTTCTTCTCTTTTGCCATTATCCTAAATGTGTTGTTTGATTTCTCAATAAATGATCGAGCAAGGTAATCGCTACCATAGACTCTACAATAGGCACTGCTCTCGGAACAACACAAGGATCGTGTCGTCCTTTACCTTCCACAGTGACTTCGTTTCCTTTATTGTCAATGCTCTTTTGGTCACGCATCAAGGTAGCTATCGGTTTAAACGCAATGCGCATTGTTATCGGCTCTCCATTCGAGATCCCGCCCTGAATGCCACCGCTAAAATTCGACTTTGTTGATCCATCTGTCTGGAACTCATCATTGTGTTGACTTCCGCGCATTTTGGAACCTTCGAATCCACTTCCAAATTCAAATCCTTTGACCGCATTGATGGAGAGCAATCCTTTGCCAAGATCAGCATGCAATTTATCAAAAACGGGTTCTCCGAGACCAACAGGAACGCCTTCTGCACGACAAAAGATCACCCCTCCAACAGTATCGCCTTCTTTGCGCACAGCTTTTAGATAATCGATCATTCGTTCGGCGACCTTTTCATCGGGACATCGTACAATATTTTCTTTTTGCGGTAATGCGATATTAGCTGGATCTTCTTTCAACTCAATCTCTCCAACTGCAGACACAAAAGCATTTACGGTAATCCCCTTTTGGGAAAGTATTTGTTTTGCCAGGGCTCCAGCCACTACTCTGCACACTGTTTCTCTGGCACTTGAGCGACCACCTCCCCGATAATCCCGGTTTTGATATTTCTTATCATAAGTGAAATCTGCATGAGAAGGACGATATTTATCTTTGATATGATCGTAATCTTTTGATTTTTGATTCGCATTTCTAATCACAAATCCAATCGGTGTTCCTGTAGTTTTGCCCTCGAAAAAACCAGATAAAAACTCAACTTCATCTCCTTCTTTGCGCTGCGTGACAATAGCCGACTGTCCCGGCTTACGTCGATCTAATTCTAGTTGAACTTTTTCAAGATCTATCTCAATATTTGCAGGAACGCCATCGATCACTCCGCCGAGTGCAGCACCGTGCGACTCACCATAAGTAGTCAGCACTAACGTTTTTCCGTAGCTATTCCCTGCCATTATTTTTGATTAAGGTTTTATTTCTTCTTCCGTTTGTCTCAAAATCAATCGTACTTCATCCATCGTAGGTGCTTCTGCATATACACGTAAAACGGGCTCTGTTCCCGAAGGACGAATCATCACCCAGCGATCATTTGGAAAGTGAAATTTAAAGCCATCGATCGTTTCTACATTTTGTACTTCGTAGTCACCAAATGACTTATACTTATCATCCTTACAGTTGGCTATAATTTCTTGTTTCAATTGTTCATCAATGTGAAGGTCGCTTCGCTCAAATTTGAATTTGCCGACGATCTCATACACTTCACGAATTAACTCTTCTAACGACTTACCCGATTTCGCCATGAATTCCCAGATGATCATTCCCATCCAGATTCCATCGCGTTCAGGAATATGTCCTTTTGTGGCAATTCCGCCAGATTCTTCACCGCCAAGCAGAACATCTTCAGCGATCATAATTCCAGCAACGTGCTTAAATCCAATCTTTACGGTTTGATGTTCCAACCCGTAATGTTCACACATCTTAGCAATCTTTGGTGTACAGCTAAATGCCGTAACTACTTTCCCTGACATGCCTTTGTATTTCACCAGGTAGTGGATCAACAATAAAATAATATGGTGTGAATCTACAAACTCTCCTTTTTTATTGTAAAGTCCAATACGATCGGCATCACCATCCGTGGCTAATGAAGCATCGATATTTCCTTCTTTCTTAATTAAGGCTTCCAATTCTTTTAAATTCTTTGCAATTGGCTCAGGTGCCTGCCCCATAAATCCAGGGTTATGTTCACAATGCAGGTAATCCATATCTGGAAATAAAGGCTTCAAGACGTTCTGACCAGAACCATACATAGCGTCAAAAGCCAGTCGCATACCCGAGTTTTTGATCGCTTCAATATCAAAGTTTTCTTTTATCTTATCGATGTATTCTTTTTCAAGATCAACTTTCACCAGCAAGTCTTTTTGCATCGCTGCGTGAAGATTTACTTCTTTAATTCCTTCTTTCGATTGATCAGCGATCAAATCTTCCACTTCCTGAACTTTTTCAGGGGAAAGCGGGCCTCCCTCTTTCGATTTCAATTTAAAACCACCGTACGATGGTGGGTTATGTGAGGCCGTCAAGATAATTCCAATATCAGCATTATGCGTATTTGCTCCCATCGATACCATGGGCGTCGAAACAAAACCTTCAGCATAAAACACTTTTATTCCTGCATCTACAAGTACTTTGATCACAACATCCATGAACAGTGCTCCATTAAAACGGCAGTCATGTCCGATTACTACACTCGGCGCATTTGGATTCTCTTTCATCAACCATTTTGCTGAGGCTTCAGCTACTCTGGCTACGTTACTCATCGTATAGGTATCACCGATTACGGCTCTCCATCCATCGGTTCCGAATTTTATAATATCGTTCACGTTTCTTTCTATTTTAGCTATTTGTATTGTAAGGACTGCTAAGATAATGATTGTTGCGAAACAGCGGGCCTTGATACAATCAGAAAATGATGTTCTCTGTTACAGCAGTTCAATTCAAGCAATTCAGGGGAAAACATAATAGCTCTTGTAGCTTCTCCGCTCTATCGCTTGCTGAGGAAAAAATGAGTATTCATCACGATAAATAACTAATACCAGCACTTATTCATGAAGATGACCCGTTCTCTCACCTAAGTAGTAAAACATTGTTCCTTACTCACTGGAACAAAGTAGATTATTGCAAAAAGAAAACTACTTTACGAAATAAGAAGGCGAATATCTGAGAATCTTTTAAAATCATTATCTTTGTAACTTAATGGAAAGTGTATGGAAAACGTACAAGAAACGGTAAAAGATATTTTTTCAGCGTATTTAGAGAAAAACGGGCATCGGAAGACACCTGAACGTTTTGCGATACTCGAGGAGATTTACAACTACGAAGGTCATTTTGACATAGAATCGCTGTACATTAAAATGAAAAACAAAAATTACCGCGTTTCCCGTGCAACGTTATATAATACCATTGATTTGTTATTGGCTTGCAACCTTGTTAGAAAGCATCAGTTCGGCAAAAACATTGCACAATTTGAAAAATCGCACGGTTTTAAACAACACGATCACATGATCTGTACGGATACCGGAGAGCTTATCGAGTTTTGCGATCCAAGAATTCAGAATATCAAAAAAACCATTGAAGAGGTTTTTGGTGTTAAAATTCAGCACCATTCCCTCTACTTCTACGGCGTTAGAAATGAACAATCTGAAGATGATAAATCGTGAGTAGTACACTCAAAATACAAAGCGATCACGATGCTATTCCATCCTTTGAATTGTCTGGTAAATTAATAACACAAGAGACAGTGTTATCTTTGACCGAGGCAGTTAGAGATAAAGTTGAATCTGGTGCACGTGCCGTTATCATCGATTTAAGCGGTCTGGATCACATGAACAGCAGTGGATTAAACGGAATTTTAAAGGCTTTTACCCTGGTGCGCAATAAAGGTGGTCAACTTGTACTTCTGCAACCGTCATCAGCAATAAAAAAATTATTAACGATATCGAAACTCAATACCGTTTTTCCAATATTTGAAGTGAAAAGCGAAGCATATAATTATTTAACAAGTGATTTAACATGAATAAAGTAGATGTTCTATTAGGATTACAGTGGGGAGATGAAGGCAAAGGGAAAATTGTCGATGTACGTACGCCAAAATACGATATTATAGCGCGTTTTCAAGGCGGTCCCAATGCAGGGCACACCCTCGAATTTGACGGTATCAAACACGTACTGCACACCATTCCTTCTGGAATTTTTCGTGAGAACACCTTAAATGTGATCGGCAACGGAGTTGTTATTGATCCAGTGATTTTTAAAGAAGAAATTGATGCATTAAAGCCATTCAATATTGCCATCAAAGATCGGCTCTTGATTTCCAAAAAAGCACATCTTATTCTTCCTTCGCATCAATTACTCGATGCCGCTTCAGAGCAAGCTAAGGGAAAAGAAAAAATTGGATCAACCTTAAAAGGTATTGGTCCAACCTACATGGATAAAACGGGTCGAAATGGTCTGCGAGTTGGCGATATTTTTGCCGATAACTTTCGCGAGAAATACGATAAACTCGTTGCTAAACACGTTGGTATACTCGACCATTATGATGATTTCTCATATAACCTTAAAGCGCTTGAACCTGCTTTTTTTGAAGGAATCGAGCTGTTGAAATCGTTAACCATTATTGAAAGCGAAAAGTATATCAACGATGCGCTCAAGGAAGGTAAATCTATTCTAGCAGAAGGAGCACAAGGAACACTTCTCGATATCGATTTTGGAAGTTATCCATTTGTAACCTCCTCCAATACCGTCACGGCCGGAACTTGCACGGGGCTCGGCGTGGCTCCTACACGCATCGGAAATGTACTCGGCATTTTTAAAGCTTATTGCACACGCGTAGGTTCGGGGCCTTTTCCCACAGAACTGTTCGATGAAGATGGTGAGAAATTGCGCAAAGCAGGAGCTGAATTTGGCGCTACTACAGGACGACCCCGCCGATGTGGATGGATTGACCTACCTGCACTGCGCTATGCAATCATGATCAACGGGGCAACAGAACTCTCCATGATGAAATCTGACGTACTCGACAGCTTTAATACGATAAAAATTTGTACGCATTATAAAATAAATGGCAAGAAAGTTGATTATTTACCGTTTGACATCGTAGATCAGGAGATTAAGCCCATTTACAAAGAAATTGAAGGTTGGAACACTGATACGAGTCAGCTAAATGGCTATTCAGATGCACCGATAGAATTAAAAAACTACGTCGATTATCTAGAGCAACAACTGGGTGTTCAAATATCAACAGTTTCTGTAGGACCTGATCGTACGCAAACGTTAACGCTTGATAATTAAGTATTGAAATCAATTCAAAACATACTATTTTTTGCGCTTTTCCTGGGAAGCGCATTTTTTTTGACAATACCGTGCCGGGGGCAAGATAATGTACTCGAACTACTCGATGGTGCCGATGAAATGCGCCTGGATGGTCAAGGGAATTATATCGTTAATGGAAATGTCGTTTTTCAAAAAGGAAATACTAAACTCTACTGTGATTCGGCTTTTTACAACATTATCACTAAAGAAATACGCGCCTATAAGCATGTACATATTAATAAACAGGATACGCTTAATTTATTTTGTGACTCCCTTTTCTTCGATAGTCAAAAAGACTATGCCAAACTATGGGGAAATGTTAGGGTACGCGATAATGAATTTAAACTGACTACGGATTCGCTCGATTACAATATTCAAAAAGACGAAGGCGTTTATAAGAATTATGGTAAAATTGTAAGTATTACGGGCGGTGATCAATTGGAAAGCCAGATCGGTTACTTCTATCCTAAGAAGGAGCAATTCAACTTTCGTAAAAATGTGATCTATAAGAGTAACGACTATACCATAACAACAGATACGTTACAGTTTAACGGAAGAAGTAAAAAAGCTTATTTTTTTGGTCCCACCTCGATCACAGGAAATGAAAGTACAATGTTTTGTGAATCTGGGTGGTACCACTTAGATGACGACGTTGGTGTTCTCCAAAAGAATGCCCGCATTGACCGAACAGATATTTCGATTGCTGGAGATAGTCTTTATTATTCTTCCGTTGACAGCCTTTATATTGGACAGGGAAATGTCGTAATTGAAGATACATCGAATCAGCTTGGTTTCTCTGGGGATTACGCCAAGAAAGACAGTAAACAAGAGCGCTCTTTTATTACAGGACATGCACTGGGTAAACGATACGGTGATGAGGACACGTTGTATATACACGCTGATACGCTTTTCAATACGACGGATTCCACTGGAGCGGCGAAAATGATGCAAGCCTATCATCGTGTAGAAATTTACAGAGGTGAACTACAAGGTATCTGTGATTCACTTATCTATAATCGTAAAGATGGTGTTATGAATCTTTTTAAAAACCCGATTCTTTGGGCCAAAGACGCACAATTATCCGGAGATACGATCACCGTTTATTCGAAAGATGATCAAATTCAGCGCGCTTTTTTAAGAGAAAAAGGCATTGTAGTCACTCATGTAAAACGCACCAATTACTACAATCAGGTAGCTGGAAAAATGATGAATGCATATTTTGATAGTTCAAAAATCAAGCAGTTAGATATTGAGAGCAACGCTAAAACAATTTATTTTCTGGAAGATGAATCCGAAAATGACAGCACCATTATTGTGGAACGCAAAGGAATGAATCGCATTTATTCTGCGGATATAAGTATTTATTTTCAAGAAGGTGACATTCGGAGTGCTACCTATCGCAGCGAACCTGACGGCGTTTTATATCCAATGAATCAGATCAAAAAAGATGAAGAACGCGTTTCTCACTTTCAATGGAAACATCAACTCCGCCCTCCTTCTGTCGATTTTATGATCTTGAGTGAAAATGCTAAAAATCTATGGCGAACGATCTTAGAACTCCAACTCGAATTAGCTGGTATTATCTATCGTCCTAAAAATCTGCAACAATCTCAACAGGAGGAGTAACTAAGCTCTAAATACACTAAACGTTAAATCGAAAGTGCATGACATCGCCGTCCTTTACAATATATTCTTTACCCTCAACATTGAATTTTCCAGCTTCTTTAACCGCATTTTCCGATCCTAATTCCACGAAATCATCGTATTTCATGACTTCAGCTCTAATGAATCCTTTTTCAAAATCAGTATGAATGACACCAGCTGCCTGAGGGGCTGTAGAACCTTTTTTTATCGTCCATGCACGCACTTCCTTCTCGCCAGCCGTAAAGTAAGTATCCAGGTCGAGTAATTTATAAGCGGTACGGATCAAACGGTGAACACCAGGTTCTTCCAAACCGAGTTCTTCTAAAAACATTTGACGTTCTTCGAAGGTTTCCAATTCCGCAATATCTGCTTCAATTTGTGCTCCAATTACTAATACTTCCGCATTTTCAGCTTTCACTGCCTCTTTAACTTGTTCAACGTACTTATTTCCCGATTTCACAGCAGCTTCATCCACATTACACAAATACAAGACTGGTTTCGATGTAATCAGTTGAAATTCGCGCATCAGAAGTGCCTCAGATGGCTCAACTTCCATAGCTCGTGCAGATAGACCTTCTTCGAGATGAGCTTTCAAACGCTCTGCAAGTTCTAATGCCTTCTTAGCATCCTTATCACCTGATTTAGCAGTACGTGCCAACGTATCAATTCGTTTTTCAATGGTCTCTAAATCCTTCAACTGCAATTCAAAATCTATCACTTCTTTGTCGCGTACAGGATCAACAGAGCCGTCAACATGAACAACATTTCCATCATCAAAACAGCGAAGCACATGAATGATGGCGTCTGTTTCGCGTATATTTGCCAAAAATTGATTCCCCAGACCTTCTCCTTTAGAAGCGCCTTTTACCAATCCAGCAATATCGACTATTTCCATAGTGGTAGGTACCACCTTCTCAGGTTTTACAAGCTTTTCTAATTTACCCAAGCGTGGATCGGGAACGGCAATAGTTCCTACGTTAGGTTCAATTGTACAAAAAGGAAAGTTTGCCGATTGTGCTTTCGCATTTGACAAACAATTAAAAAGCGTGGACTTCCCTACATTCGGTAATCCTACAATACCACATTTCAATGCCATTATTCATTCATTTTGAGTGCAAATATAAGGGTTACACTCGATTTATAGAGCAATCCACTGGATTTGATCAATATTCACTCTATTTCACTGATTTAAAAAGAATTATTTTATACTAGAGACGCTAACTAAATTATTATGTCTACTGTATTGGCTTGCACGGAGGAAAATAATATCGATCACGCCAATTGACGTGATTCAAGTCGTTGAATAAAAGTGTAGGTTGTCTGAAAGCAATTGGCGAGATTTAAATAGTCATTCAGTATATCAATTACTAAAGACATTGAGAAAGCAGCTCGCTCTTTAATAATTCTAAAAGGAATTCGAATAACTCAATGATTCATAATACCATTATCATTTCGTAAAGTTGTATCATCATAAACTAAAATCTGAACGTTAATAATGAAGATTATGAAAAAAAGCTAAAATTTTATGCTTTTCATCGCTATGAACGCGATTATTTGCTCAACCTACCTTAATTGGTGTCAATCGGCAGTAATTCCCCGCTATGGTGTTCGCTTATAACCAGTGCCGCCTACCTTTTAGAACCTATATCTTATACTTTACCAATATATACATTTACAACCATGAATATTAAGAGCATATTTTCCTATTGGCTACGATATTCATTTGATATTTAAGCAACTTGAGTTATTTACTCGTGAATACATCCAACGAATAGTAACTTTCCTCGTAATATGTGCATGAAAATCTTTTATCTACTTTTATCATTAACACTATTTCTGAGTTGCAAGAAACACGAAAAACAAAAGAATAAAAATGAGGATCCTTGTATAATTGTTAGTACTAGTAACACTAATACGGTATTAAAGACAACTGATTACCTTGTAGCTAAACCAGGATCATGGTGGAAATACTCAGGTGGCACTCAACTTAATTGTGAAAATCCAGATTTCGAACCCGTCTATACGTTAATCGAAGAATCCAATAGTTGCAAATACATAGATAAAGACATGAACATAGCTCCTATACATCCATACTTCGGTGCACACAATGGTCGTTTTGCTGTGATGAATAAATCATATCATGACGTGACTATTTTTCAACCAATTTACGACACGGTTGAAGGTCAGTTTTACAGCTATGAAAAACACGTAAACTCAGCTATTAATACTCAAGAGCGTACCATCAGTGAAACACGTGAGGTTTTAGGCATTCTGGATTCTATGGAAGTGAATGGCGAAATTTACAGCGATGTCTTGCACATTCGTCACCATAAAAAAAAATATTATTACTATAACTATCAAGACTATGCTCCAGATGAAGTAACCGAATTTTACCTTGCAAAAGGGGTCGGATTGATAGAACTCCATCATCACAATGGTCCGGTGCACACTGACTTCACCTTGGTTGATTATTATATTGATTGAACATAATAATGAGCTTTATCATCGATAACTCAAAAATACACTAAAATAGAACAAACTAACCAGTCGAAGATTGGAAGTTTTACGGTGCTCTCCAAATGAGAGGCATTAGTGTCATAAAAAAAGTCACACACAAATCAATGTATGAGGCTTAAAAAAAAGTTCCGAAACCTGATTAGCGATAGCTACATCAGTGGTGGCGTCGACTTATACTGACGATGAACATCTGGATCAGTCGACGCAT
>CAYFTH010000083.1:0-13758 GCA_964346075.1 uncultured Fluviicola sp.
GGATCTGATTTCAGCTTCATTTTCGTCTCCAAATAAGTGATCAACGCCGCTTCATCGTATTCCGCATACGGATTATGAGGCTGTAGCATGGCAGCTTTCATGAGATTTGAAGGAATTCTCGGTAAACCTGAGGTGTGATTGGCGAGCATTTTATAGGTAATGGGCTGCTCGACTTTCCAATTGATATCAAGGTCTTGCTGAATGGTGTCCGTAATTTTTAGGAGTCCCTGACGTTCCGCTTTAACTAATAAAAATGAGGTAAATACCTTACTGATGGAACCGATTTCAAAGATGGATGATGCATTATCCAATTCGTTCCACTGTTTGTCCTTTTCAAATCCAAAAGTTACACGTTCATCTCCGTCGATGATGCCAATGGCAAACTGAACACCTTCTGGAAAAGATTTTTCAGCGAGTTGTGTCGCGGTAAAATGATCGAGAGAATCTTTCTGAGCCCATGTTGCTGAAGAGATAACGATACCAAGTAAGAAGAAAAAGATAATTTTAAAGCGCATAAATCTTGTTTATAGATTATAGGTCTTGTACAAAATTAATCAAAATCATAGACTCATTCCTTTCGATGGTTGCTATTCATTGGGTTACTGGCATTGCAGAATGCTCAGTTTTGGCCAAGCGTTGTCAGAAAAACAATATGGCGCGGTTAAACTAGTTGCATCTGACAGTTCTGATTTACGATACATTTCGATGATCGGAATGCTGCAAACGAATAATCACTGAGCGGTAGAATCGATCCATTTTCGGAGGAAAAATGAATACCGTTTGCTTGACCAAAAATATTTCGAGATCCGTAACCTTTATTACAAGCTGTAATTTTACTTTTTAATAATTTTGTAGAAATTACAGTCCATGGATGTAGAAATTCTCTCCCGAATACAGTTTGCTTTTACAGTAGCTTTCCACTATATCTATCCACCGTTAAGCATTGGACTTGGTTTGATCATGGTGGTTTTTGAGAGCATTTATTTGCGCACCAAAAAGAAAGAATATGAAGTCCTGGCAAAATTCTGGACAAAAATATTTGCCATCACGTTCGGTATTGGAGTGGTCACGGGTATAGTCATGGAATTTGAGTTTGGCACGAATTGGGCTACTTACTCGCGTTATGTGGGAGATATTTTCGGCAGCGCCCTTGCAGCAGAGGGTATCTTCGCTTTTGCGCTCGAAAGTAGTGCCTTAGGTATTCTGCTTTTCGGATGGAATAGGGTTAAACCTTGGGTGCATTTAGTGGCGACGTGGGCTGTCTTCCTCGGATCTTTGTTTTCCGCCGTTTGGATTGTTGTGGCTAATTCCTGGCAACAGACGCCCGCAGGCTATCACATTGTGGGAGAAGGCATGCAGGCCAGAGCTGAAATCGTTGATTTTTGGGCGATGGTATTTAATCCTTCTGCTATGGATCGTCTTACCCATGTTTGGCTCGGTGCTTTTCTGTCCGGAACATTTTTGATTCTAAGTGTGCACGCCTATTACATTGTCAAAGGAAGGTATGTAGCGATTTCAAAAAAAGCGTTTAAAATCACACTTATAGTCGCTTCAATCGCTGCTTTGTCTCAGTTGTTTTCTGGACACAGTTCTGCTGATGGCGTATCGGAAAATCAGCCTGCAAAATTAGCGGCGATGGAAGGGCATTTTGAAGAAAGTGCTCCTGCTGACCTCTATGTTATGGGCTGGGTAGATAAAGAAAACCAATCTACTTCGGGAATAAAAGTGCCTGGAGGGTTATCCTTTTTAATTGATCAGGATTTTGAAACACCGGTAAAAGGATTGAATGCATTCCCCGAAGATGAGCAGCCATCGCAGGTGAATGCCGTTTTCCAATTTTATCACTTGATGATCGCCATTGGTCTTTTTCTGATTGCATTGACTTTATATGCGTTGCTGCAATGGAAACGCGGAAAGCTGTTTGATAAAAAATGGTTGATGTGGACTTTTGTTTTTGCAGCCTTGTTACCGCAATTGGCCAATCAGTTTGGCTGGTTTACGGCGGAAATGGGGAGACAACCGTGGGTCGTTTACGGTTTATTAAGAACTTCTGATGCGTTGTCCAAAAGCGTGCAAGCCAATCAAGTATTATTTTCACTTATTCTGTTTTTCCTCGTATACCTCATACTCTTTCTTCTGTTCCTTTATTTGATGAACAAGAAGATAAAAAAAGGACCGAGTGATGAGATAGAATCCGATGATGGGATATTAAATCAAGAGATAACAGAAGCAATTTCAAAAAAATAAGGAGTAATGGAGACACTTTTCGGAATTAATTATCCAACATGGTGGTTCTTAGTCGTAGGAGGTTTATTTTCAGGATACGCCATACTCGACGGTTTTGACTTTGGGGCAGGCGCGTGGCATATGTTTTTTAGAAAAGATTCAAGTCGTGAAACAGCACTGAAGGCGATTGATCCGACCTGGCATGGAAATGAAGTGTGGCTGGTGATCGGCGGCGGCACTTTATTTGCTGGCTTCCCTGTTTTTTATGGAACATTGTTTTCTGCCATGTACACCCCTTTTATACTCTTTTTACTTTTTATCATTTTCAGGGGAATAGCAATCAAATTCAGAAATATGGAAGAGATGCGCTGGTGGCGAAGACTGTGGGATTGGAGCTATTCGATTTCCAGTATCATGCTCGCCTTTTTATTGGGGGTGGTTCTTGGCAATATCCTGAACGGTATGCCACTCGACAAGCATCATGAATACGTGGGAAGCGGTTTCTTTGAATTTCTGAATCCCTTTTCCATACTTGTCGGAATTACTAGTTTGGCGCTTTTTATGATGCACGGAGCTATTTATCTCTTATTAAAAACCGAAGGGCGCGTATTTCAGCGACTCGAACGTTATTTATGGCGAGGACTGATCTTTTTTATCGTTGCTTATGTCATCACTACGGGTTACGGCTTTTTCTACCTTGATCATCTGAGTAAGGTATTTCAGTCCAATCCAGTTTTATGGGCAGTTCCCTTCCTGGTATTTTTAAGTATCGCCAACGTGCCCCGACTTGCGAGTAAAAGGAAATTTAGATGGGCTTTTATTTTCTCCAGTATTACTATCGCTTTATTGTTGGTAATTGTAGCATTTGAATTATACCCGCGTCTACTTTTATCCAACACCGTCAATGAAAACAGCATTACCATTTACAATGCAGCAGCTTCTACCAAAACATTAAAAATAATGATGGGGTTTGTTGCTGTTGGAGGACCGCTGGTAGTTTTGTACAGTTACTTTGTGTATCGAACTTTTTGGGGCAAAGTGAAATCGGATAGTGAAGGATATTAACCCGCTTTATTCACGAAAGCACATAGTGAACTCTATGCATTTTATCGATGAATGTTCAAAGCCTCTTCTGGATAAACAGTTCTCCTTTTTATATCCACATTTAAACCATTTTTCAAACAATTACCGAGGCGCTGATCGAGGCGCTGATCGAGCGGAGCCGAGATCAAGCCTTAATCAAGCCCAAACTCACGGATTTAAGAACTCACCTTCCCAATCGTTTTCTTTTTCAAATAAAGCACGAATATGATTCGGTCTCTTCAACTGGAGGTACTCCATTTGTGATGGCACTAACTTTAACACACAAAAATGATCTTCTTCCTCACTGTACTCCACATTGTCAGGATTTTTAATAGGTGTTCCTGGCGCTTCGATTGTAGTAAAGTCCTTCCTGGAATTACCCTGAATTTTATTCCAGGACTGCTCAAACTCCTCACCATCTCGGATAATTTCCATTGTACCAGTAATTTTCACCTGCAGCAACTTCTTAGGATGATAAAACAATAAGCTTGCTTTTGGATTTGACTCAAAATGATTGATCTTATCGCTTCGTTCATCGGTGTAAATGAGTGGTTCAAATTTATCTGTCGTATCGCGCAACACGACAGTGCGTTGGTGCGGGAAGCCATCTGCTGAGCTGGCGAGTACAGGATATCTAAATGGATGTTTCTTTTTTAAGTAACCAAATTTTATTTCCTGTTTCAGATCGCTGAAGATTTTATCTAACATAGAGCACATTTATCGATGAATAGTATAGCCATTTGATCGTAGTCAATTCATTTATGATCAACTCATTGGTAAATAACTGAAGTTTTAAAAAGCTTTCATCTGCTGGTGTTGTTTTTGTTTGGTAACTAATGACCGATTCGAACGGAGCACTGGCAAAAGCCACTTGTCCGAAATTCACAAAAAATGACTCACTATCCTTCAATATCATTCTTCTGGTATAAATTGAGAATCATTAATATGAACAACCCAAATAGGACAGCTCCAATAATCAATGCATTATTAATGATACCAGTCGTAGAAAAAGACAACTTTATTAAAATCGTGGATATTATAAAACCTGAGTTTCTGATAATTTTAAAAAACGTATCGGAGTAAAAGAACGAGGATAAAAGCAATAACACATCGACGATGATCAAAACGGTAAAAAACTCATCAAAAAATATATTATTGAGACTTTTAAATGCTTCCGCACCATTTTTGCTATCCGCAATCGTCATGTTCATCCAATTGAAAAACGTATAAAAAGCAAAAACCAATAACACAGGAACGAGCAACGTGGCAATCGTTTTTTTGAGTCCAATGAACTGCTTAATTTTACTGTCTTCATTGTCGGGATTTTCTAATTCGCTCACATTTTTTTTGCTAATATTTTTGTAAAAAATATAAATGAGGAAAAATAAAATTAACGAGGTCAAAATATCAAATGTAAATTGTAAGTCTCCTTTCAAATGAAACCAGTTTGACGATAACTCAAGATTCGAAATATCCTTGAAAATTCTACGAATAACGATGAGCGTAATGATCTCATATTGTCTTCCAATGTATAGTGATATGGATTTGGTAAGGTAAAAAATTACTAAATACACCTCATAGACCAAAATAAATGAGAAGGGCGTGTATATGGCAGCAATTGGATTATTGAATAAACTGGATGTAAGGTTGAGTACATCGTAATTGTTTAAAAAAATCAGTGCTAAATGCAAGAGATAGCTGACGATGGCTATGCTGAGAATTATTTTCTCTCCGTTCTTCTTAGAACGATCTGATAGAAAAAAATGAAATAACCCATTTAACAACCTCGAAATCATTTTGATTTAATATTTAACTAAAGTACACACCATTATCTGTAAATCATCACTAATCTAACCAAATAGAATCAAAGCGTATTTTTCGCTAGAAGATGCTTTGATCGAATTTTACTATTGTTCGCTGCGCAATTTGCATTGAAGAAGGTCTCACCAGCTATTTTTTGTTTAAAATCTCAATCTTTGATAATGAAACAGATCAATCGCTAAGATGTTGTAGCGAATTTTTATACATTCATCCGTACATTGAATACTACAAAATTGAACTCATCCTTTTATGCAAAAAATATATCAAGTTGACACATTTACTGCAACACCTTTTTCGGGGAATCCCGCCGGTGTCATGATCGCTGATGAACAAGTTACGTCAAAAAGAATGCAGCAGATCGCATCAGAAATGAACGTCTCAGAAACGGCATTTCTCCTTCCTTTAGGTGCCAATCATTTTGAGATCCGATATTTTACGCCTACTCAGGAAATCCCGCTCTGTGGTCATGCTACCATAGCCAGCGCCCACATATTGTTTGAAAAAGGATTGGTAAACAAGCATCAGTCGATTCACTTGCGCGCTCAGGACACCATGCTTGATGTTCACGAAAAGAATAACCAGTTATTGATGAAATTCCCGCGATACGACATCACTCCAATAAACCCACCTGAGAATTTCGGGCAAATTGCAGGATTCGAACCCATCGCTTTTTATGCCAGCCAATACAATTGGAAAATAGCTTTGGCCGATTCACCAGAAACGGTAAAAAAGGTAGCGCCCGATATTCGCGCATTACAAAACTCGGGAATTGATGCTTTAATGGTTACGGCTAAAGCTGATTCCGATCCATACGATTTTATCGTTCGATGTTTTGTGCCAGGTATGGGAATAGACGAAGATCCCGCCACAGGTTCTGCGCAATGTGCACTCGGCCCGTTGTGGTCTAAAAAGCTTCACAAAAATGAATTGAAAAGCATTCAGTGGTCCAAACGAAGAGGTGAGTTAAACGTTAACGTTTTTGATGATCACGTAATTATCAGGGGCCAGGCGTTAACGGTTTTTGAAATAGAGGCCCTCATCTAGCCACCGACAAAACAGAGACTGCTGAGCTCAGCCGAAGTGAGTCGAAGTAGAGTGCCTATCAAATAATTCAAAACAGCCTGACTCAGCAAGAAATACAAAATCAGGCATGCACAACATTTCTTCCACTCATTTGTTTCATAGAAGGGTGAATCAAATGGAAAATCAAGAACAAAATAGTATTCAGTGCCCCGTTTGTGGGAGTCGCGAACACCGGCATTTTATAACCACCCGCGCCATGATGCACCATCCCAATGAAGAAGCATATCATTTTAATAAATGCACACAATGCAGATCCGTCTTTCTGAAAAATCCAGTAAATGAAAAAGAACTGCAAAAATATTATACGGAGAACTACCTCCCTTACCGAGGCGCTCAGGCTTGGGGGAAATTCGAGTCTTTTGTAGAAAAAAATCAAGATCAGTTGGATCGAAAGCGTGCCCGGTTTATCGGAAAGCTCGTCCAAAAAAACCAATCATTTTCAATTCTGGACGTCGGGTGCGGACACCCCAGTTTTTTGAATGTAGTGCAACAAAAAATGAATGCTTCTTGTACAGGTGTGGATTTTTCTGATAAAGGATGGAGAAATGACGAATATTTGCTGCTCAATTTGATCGAATGTCCTTTCGAAGATTTCGAACCCAAGAAAAAATTCGACATTATAACGCTCTGGCACTACCTCGAACACGATTATAATTTACAAGAAACGGTAAAAAAACTCTACACCCTTCTAAAGCCTGGTGGTAAGTTAGTTATAGAGGTTCCAGACTACAGGAGTTATACCGCCCGAAAACAAAAAAAGTACTGGCAGGGTTGGCACAGTCCCAGACACCTTACATTATTCTCTAGAAAAGGTTTTCGATCACTATTTCCAAAAACAAAATGGAAAATTAAGAACCATTTGCGCTATGGAACGTTGGACGCCTTTACGCTTTGGTGGCTTGGAAAAATGGAAAAGAAGCAAATAGACTGGACTACATCAATGGAAAGAGAGTTTTGGCCTTTAGTATTTTTAAAAGTGATTAGTGCACCGCTATTTCTTTTTGAAAAATTTATACCCATGGGTATCCAACTGCTCGTTATCGAAAAAAAGAGTAAATGAAACAAGTCGTCACATGTAGCTTCTTTAAATTAAGTGGTTTTTCACAAAAATGGTGGGCCTTCAAACAAATGCAACTCGGAATCAAAGCGCTATCGGAAGTCGAGGGACTTTCATTTTATAAAATATTGGGGTCTGGAGCAAAGAATGGTTTTAGTGCGCTGCCGAATTTTGGCACATATGTTCTTTTAGGAACCTGGGAAGATGAAAAATATGCCCGCGAATTTTTCGAAAATCACGCATTTTTTCAAACATACCTGAATAAAAGTGATGAAACATTTACGGTGTATGCACATGCTGCAGAATCGCATGGTCAGTGGGACAGTCAGTCTCCATTTGAAGATGTAGCGCGTTTAGCCCCAAATGGCCCTGTACTTGTGTTGACCAGAGCACGTATCCGGTTTTCTAAGTTGCTCTCTTTTTGGCGAAGGGTCGGAAAAGTAAGCCACAGCCTTGATCACTATGACGGTGTTCCCATTTCTATCGGTGTTGGTGAATGGCCATTAATTCAGCAAGCCACCCTGAGTATTTGGGAAAACCAGCAGGACATGATCGATTATGCTTACAATAATGAGGAGCACCGAGAAGTGATTCGGCTCACGCGGAAATTAAATTGGTACAGCGAGGAGTTATTCGCCCGATTTGTCCCCTATAAACTTACGGGCCAATGGAATAATAAAGATATGGCAGATCTGCTGTCCAAAAAGAGTAAACAGGCATAAATTCGGAAAAGAAAAAAAGGATGGATAACTACGCAGTAATAGATCAAGATGATTTTCCCATTATCAGGGTGACTTTCACCGGTAATAAAGCAACGCAAGAAAACTTCAAACACTATTTATCAGCTATCAAGTCGTGCTATGACCAAAACGAAAAGCTTGCCATAATTTTTGATGCTAGCAAAGCGGTTTTGCCTGGTTTAACTTATCAAAAGATGCAGGCGAAATGGCTCAAAGAGAATAAAAAAATGATGCAGGATTATTGTGCAGGGACGGCATATGTCATTTCCAATACCATCATCAGAAATGTACTCAAGGGGATTTTTTCGATTCAGCGACAACCTGTTCCTTATTTGGTTTGCAGTCATTACTCGGAAGCCGAAAACTGGGTAGAAGATCAACTTTGTTTGGAGTAAAAAACTGATTAGATAATGACTTTATACTATTTTTGAAATTCTAAACGAAGCAAATGAGCAGTGTAAAAATACGTCCAATTCAGCCTTCTGACAATCCTGCAATAGCTGATATCATCCGAAAATCGTTGGAAGAGTACGGCGAAAACAAGCCCGGAACTGTATACACAGACCCAACAACGGATATACTTTACGAACTTTTTCAACAATCCGGGAGTGTTTATTTTATTGCGCTTCATGACGATAAAGTCATTGGAGGTTGCGGTATTTATCCCACGAACAAATTACCTGATGGTTATGGAGAGTTGGTAAAATTATACCTTCATAAGAGTTATAGGGGAAAAGGACTCGGCAGAAAACTCATGCAAAAAAGTATTGATGAAGCGCGCAAATTAGGCTATAGTCACCTTTACCTGGAATCAATACCAGCCTTAAATCAAGCGGTCTATCTATACGAAAAAATGGGGTTTACGGTGATCGATCATCGATTGGGCGAATCGGGGCATTTTTCATGCGATCTTTGGATGACCATGAAGCTCTGAATGCTTTGACCTAAGTGCCCGCTTAGCCTGTTAAAAAAGGTTAAGCACAACCACTATTAAATTATATCCTGCTAATTTCGAAAAGCATGCGTAAAATTAGCATTACAAATATTATCTATTTGACAAGTACGGCATTACTTGTGTTGGTTGGCCTGCAACTTTACCATGCTGGACAACTTTATGAACAAAAGTCTGAAGAATTTAACACTCATATTGACAATGTGCTTTCCAAGGTTGCCATTCGTCACGAAAAAGCCTCAGATTTACAGCGCTACACCTCTTTCTTTAATAAAGATTTTGGTGGACAATATAAAAAAGCACTCAAACAAGAGTTCCAAAATTTAGTCCCCGTTCGCGAATCAGTATCGATCACAGACACCACGATATATGAAGACGGGGAAGCTCGAAAATATTTACACATTACCGGGGAATCCTACGATTCGCTCACAGAGGTTTCTGCAAAGCATAGTGTGTTGGCTCGCGATATCAGTGAAATAGGAACACTTATCAAAACCGGCCAGAAAAAACGTACACACGAAGATTCTACAGACCTGGCATATCAACTGGATAAACGCGTGCTTACCAGTCTTTTCAAAAAGTCGAAATACATCAATGAGCTGATGGTTAATACTTTTCGTAGTACCAACTTTCTCAATCCTTCCCAACGCATTAATCTGGCATTTTTAGATTCTATGATTGCCAAAACATTCGAAACTGAATCATTAAAAACAACTTATAATTACAGTATAACGGATCAAAACAATAAAATCATTGAGTTTCCTTCGTACACCAACAGATACATGCGCACTATCGATACTTCTAATACCAAACAGGTGCGTCTCTTCCCAGGTAACATATTCGATGAACCGCTCTTATTGCATGTTTCATTCCCCAAACGAAACACGGTGTTATTTCGTGAAATGTGGTTAACCCTCACCGTAAGTGTTTTACTCGTAGTGCTCGTGGTCATTTCTTTCTATGTGATGTTTCGAACTATCTTAAGTCAGCGCCGCTTAGCAGAAGTAAAGAACGATTTTATCAGCAACATGACGCACGAATTCAAAACACCGATCAGCACTATTTCTTTAGCTTGTGAAGCCATGAATGACCAAGACATGACGAGCGACGATGTCAAGGCTGTTTCACCCTATATATCAATGATTGAAGAGGAAAATAAACGCTTAGGATTATTGGTTGAACAAATTTTGAAGAGCGCCGTCATCGACAAGGGAGAATTACAGTTAAAACAGGAACAGCTAGAACTAAATGAGATTGTTGCTCAAGCAGTTAAAAAGTCCAAAATACGGATTCCAGAAGGGAAAGGTGGAATTGTTCTGGAGCAAGCTACCGGCTTACTTCATTTTACGGGAGATCCAGTCCACACCACCAATGTTGTTTCTAACCTCATCGATAACGCGATCAAATACAGTAAAGAACATGTTGATATACATGTTACGACCATTAAAAAGTCCAATGGAGATTTCGCCTTGAAGGTCCGAGATAAAGGTATTGGTATAAAAAATGAGCACCTGGATAAAATATTTGACAAATTATACCGTGTTCCTACTGGTAACATTCACAACGTGAAAGGCTTTGGTCTCGGATTGAGTTACGTAAAAGCTATTGCCGATATGGAAAACTGGAAAATTGATGTAAAAAGTAAATATGGTGAGGGCTCTACTTTTACCCTCGTTATCCCTAAAACCAATAAAGATGAGTGAGAAAACAAATATTTTACTAGCAGAAGATGATAACAACCTGGGGTTATTGTTGAATTCGTTTATTAAAGCCAAAGGTTATGAAGTAGAATTAGCCAGGAATGGAAAAATAGCCCTGGAAAAATTCAATAAAGGAAATTTCCAGTTTGTTATTTTAGATGTCATGATGCCCGAAATGGACGGTTTTACGGTGGCAAAAGAGATACGTGGCATCGATCAAAAAGTACCGATTTTATTCCTTACAGCAAAAACCATGAAAGAGGATAAACTTCAGGGCTTTTCCCTCGGTGCGGATGACTATCTGACCAAACCATTCAGTATGGAAGAGTTGGTTGCGCGCATTGAAGCAATTTTAAAACGAACTGCAGATAGCAATACTTCGGTAGACCGTAAATTCACTATAGGAGCGTTTTCTTTTGACCCTGAGACGCGTATCCTCAAGATCGGAGATGACGAAAACAAACTAACAACTAAAGAAAATCATTTACTTAAGTTACTCGCAAAAAACAAAAATGACGTCCTCGACCGACAAGCAGCATTGCGCTCAATTTGGGGAGATGACAATTATTTTAACGGGCGCAGTATGGACGTCTACATTGCGAAATTGAGAAAAATCCTGAAAGCGGATGATTCTATAGAAATCATGAATGTTCACGGAAGAGGATTTAAACTTATTGATCACTCAACAGCTGAGTAAGCCTATTATTATTGACTACTGAAGGTTGGCACGAGTTTTGAATTCATTCATGTGAACTCAAAAACTCTTTTTTATGAATGCAAAAAAAAATCCAAACCTCGATGCCGACAAGAGAAAACCGGTTTATTTTCAACTGGGCCTTATGATAGTGAGCGCATGCGCAACTATGGCATTTACATGGCGCACTCCGATTGCTGTTAAAACAGAGAAAAAAGCAGTACGAACCACTGAAGTGCCCGTGGAAAAAATCGAAGTCAAAATTGACCGCCCGAATGATTTACCCAAGACTAAAAAGGTGGCCCAGACAAAAAAAGTAGAGCCAAAAGCACAAAAAAACCTCAATCAACCCATAAAAAAAACGAAAAACACCAACAGTGATGAACAACATCAAGTTGATTTGGGCGAATTAAACGATCTTCTCAATGGTAAATTTAATGTTGATATTGGGGAAAAACCAGGATTGAATAAAGCTGTAAAATACCCTAAAAAAGAAGCGACATTTCCGGGAAAATGGAAAGAATACTTAAAAGAAAACCTCATTTATCCAGAGGTATCTATAGATTTTCAAGAAGAAGGTGATGTATGGCTGACTTTTATCGTAGAACGCGATGGAAGTTTAACAGCTATTGAGGTGTTGAATAAAGAAGTCTCCAAAAGTCTTCAAAAAGAAGCTGTCCGCGTCATAAAAGCATCACCAAATTGGAATCCGGGTGTGGATGAAAACGGAGAATTTATTCGATCTTATAAAAATACTGTCATCCATTTTAAGTTGAAATAACTATCAACGAATAACCAGGCAATAAAGTAGCACCCTGCCCTCGGGCATGGTGCCTTTTTGAATTAACATTAAATAAATAATGTTATACGAAAAGTTGTTCCCTTACCTGCTTCTGAGCGAAGCACTTTTAATCGGCCCTTGTGATAATCATGAATAATCCGTTTGGCCAGCGATAACCCTAGGCCCCAACCGCGTTTTTTCGTGGTATATCCCGGTTGAAAAACACTCCGTTGTTGAGCGCCCGTCATGCCCTTTCCTGTATCCGTGATGTCGATATGAACAGATCCATTTTCTTTGCGAATTGTTACTTTTAACTCACCTGCTCCCTCCATAGCGTCAATGGCATTCTTACATATGTTTTCGATGACCCACTCAAACAAAGGAGGATTGTGTGCTATGACCAGGTTTTTATCTGAACTATCAAATATTAATTGCACCTTTTGAGGCAAACGGGTTCGTAAATAACTTAAAAATTCACTGGTTGTTTGTACGATATCGGCCTCTTTCAATTGCGTTCCTGCTCCAATTTTTGAAAAACGATCAGTCACTTGAGAAAGGCGATGCACATCTTTATTCATCTCTTTTGTGATGTCTTTATCAATATCCATTCCCTCCAGCATTTGCACCCACGCCATCAATGAAGAAATTGGCGTACCGAGTTGATGTGCTGTTTCCTTGGCCATTCCGGCCCACACCTGATTTTGTTCAGCCTTTCTAAAGGTACTAAAAATCATATAACCAATAAAAATAAACAACCCAATGATCAGGAACTGAATGTAAGGAAAGTACTGTAGTTGTACGAGTTCATCACTGTTGGCATAAAAAACATAATGGGTTCGGTCCTGAGAAAAACGGATGCGGATTGGATCATTTTGAGCCTTTAAATCAGCCAATGTCTGGGAGAAATTGACAATTTCATCATCGGAAAAATTTGTAGCAATAACTTTTGATTTTGAACTATCGGTAAGTACGACGGGAACAAGATTGGTGTTGCGTATGAGTTCCTGATTAAAAGCTTCGAGCAATGAATCTCGCTCTTGCTCTAAGCGAACAATATCACGAGAATCATTATAAAAATAGGTCATAAACAAGCCGTCATAGATTTCAATCGTAAACGAAGGATTTGCTTTTTCCCAGCTATATGCCAATTTTACCAACGAGTCTTCAAAATAACCTCGAAGTTTTGTACTATCCGCTTGAGGGAAAACTTTTCCCAGATCATTCGCCTCGAAGTTCAAATTAATATAAGTAGAAACTTCATCGTTTTGATCCAATACAACTACCGGAATATCGTCGTTACGATTAATGATTTTTAAAGGCAAATCAAAGGATTGCTGCCTATCAAGCGGTGTTTTGCGGGAGATCTCTTTTGTGGCATCGATCCACAACTCCATTTCATTCAACTCCTTCTCGCGCAATTCACGAAATGAATTATTGGTTAATCGCACCAATTCAGCTCGCTTTTTGATCGCATCCGCCCATTGTGTGACCCGATCGCGCTCCCGTTGCGCTACCTTCGATACAATCGTATTCGAGACAAACAACGACACCCCAACAAGTACGAGTGCTACAAATAATAATGCGACCTTCCATTTTTGTTTGTTCGAATAGAGTTTCATGC
>CAYFTH010000084.1:0-13555 GCA_964346075.1 uncultured Fluviicola sp.
CGTGAAAAATATGCCGTAGCTGAAGAAATCAGAGCGCTTCGAAAGAAGAAGTGATCGGCTATCGTTACGCAAATTAAGAGGCTTTATCTCATGCCGATTAGCAATTGTTACCGCAGATCTTCCACTCAATTTGGGTTCAGCTTTCCAGTAATGCAGCCGGATGTTGATTGATTGGCACAAGTTCTTTAGTAAGATTATCGGCGCATGGCGACGGGTAGAACACTGAAATCAACATTGGGGAGTGTCAATTACTGACTGATGTCCAAAACTCTATTTGTTTTCACAGGCGTTAGCACCAAATAATATAACTCTTTAAAACACGAGCAATCAGCACTGCTAACTAGTGCTTATTCTATCGCAATACACGCAGAGGAAGCGAACTCATGCAATTACTTCTTCTTATTTTTCATTTTCTCCTGTTGTGCTTTCTGCATCTCTTCCAGACGCGCCTGGAACTTAGACTTTCCTTTTTTACCTCCTTTTTGCTTGTTCTCTTTTTTGGCGGCCATTTTACCTTTTAATTTCTCTTCATCGACGAAGTAGTTTTTGATTAACAACATCGTCAGGATGGATATTAATGTAGAAATAAAGTAGTAATAACTCAAACCTGATGCATAGTTATTGAAGAAGAAAATCATCATGATAGGGAAGAAATACATGATAATTTTCATATTGGGCATCCCAGGTTGTGATGGTTGCTGCATGTTGCTACTGTTGAGCACCGTATAAAATAGAGTCGTTCCGGCCATTAATAAGGTAAACAAACTGATGTGATCACCATAAAATGGAATATTAAAGCCGAGATTGACAATAGAGTCATAGCTGGATAAGTCTTCTGCCCATAAAAAACTTTCTTGACGAAGTGTAAAACTACTGGGGAAGAAGCGGAAAACTGCGAATAAGATCGGCATTTGAATCAACATGGGTACACAGCCTGAAAGAGGACTGGCGCCAGATTCGCGGTAGAGTGTCATCGTCTCCATTTGCTTTTTCATCGCGTCTTCCTTGTCTGGATATTTCTTATTGATTTCCTCAATTTCTGGTTTAAGGATGCGCATTTTAGCCGAAGAGGTATACATCTTCCATTGAATAGGTGTAAGCACTAATTTTACGATAAAGGTCAACAACAGAATCGCGATTCCGAGGTTCATACCATAACCAGCTAACCAATTAAAAATCGGTTGAATCGCATACACATTGATCCATCTAAACAGTCCCCAACCAAGATTGATAATGTCTTCTGATCCATTATCATATGCTGCCAGGAGATCATAATCATTTGGTCCAAAATACCAAGTCATTTGAGCTCGCCCATCTCTGGTATCGCTAAGATTCAGGTTCATGTTTGAGGTATATTTTTTGATGTGTGTTGAATCTTTCGCAGAACCTTCCTGATAGGTTTCGATTTTAAAATTTGTTCCTGCTTTTCTGAACGGTTTTTGAGGCACGAGGATACTTGAAAAGTAGCTCTGTTTAAAAGCTACCCAATCAACATCTGTTTCTGCTGCAAATTGGTCGTCTGAGTATTCCGATAAATAATCGTAGGACCCGTTTTTCTCTTTAAAAAATACGGTTGAAGTTCTTCGCTGCTCGGATAGTAAGCGTTCCGTTTTTAACAACTCAGCATTCCAATGTAATTTCACATTTTCGGGCATTACTTTACCCTGTAAGTTTTTCACATAGATATTGTAATTCATGTGATATGCTTCAGGAGCGATGGAGTAGTGGAATTCAATGCGTTCATTATTTTGAATCGGTGCAGCTAATACAACTTCATTGTTGGATTGCTTTTTAATTTCAAAACGAAGATTAGCAGTCTCTATCGTTTCACCGTCACGTTTGAATACCAGTTGGTTGGTTGCTTTCTCAGCATTAAATAATTGTAGAGGTTCAATTGTTTCGTTTTCATTATCAGGCTCGTAGTTTTCGTACGACTGATGCTTCTTTAGAAAAACAGATTTGACACCACCGCCAGCATTCGTTAGAATTATTTTCAAGTTCTCGTTTTCCAGCTCCAGCTCCTTTTTTTGAAAATCTTCTTTGATCTGATTATTCTTATTCACCAAATTGATTGGTGCCGCGGCAAAAACAGTGTCTTTATGAGTGGCGTTGTCTACGTATATCATGCGAGATGAATTGTCAGTAATAATACTACCATTGTCATCGCGCAGAACAGTGTAACCTTCGATGGACGGCACATTTATACGATCATTGTCAGTGGAATCAGCATATTTATCGTCAGAACTCCGTGAACTACTATCTTGAGCCATTTCTTTTTCCGAAGATGCCGTTTTCTCTTGCGCTGTTTCGTTTTGCTCCATTTTTGCTTTTCGCGCTGCTTTTTCAGCTTCAGTAGGCTGATTGAAATAAGTAAACATCGCTAAAATAACGCCAATGATTCCGAGACCTATGATTGTATTTCTATCCATTTTCCTGTTCTACCTTTATTTTTTATGATCAATAATTGCTTTTACAAATGCAGTAAAGAGTGGGTGAGGTTGTGCAACTGTACTTTTATATTCGGGGTGAAATTGAACGCCAACAAACCAGGGATGATCTGGAATTTCTACAACTTCTACTAATCCAGTTTCAGGATTAATCCCAGTTGCTGTGAGTCCCGCCTTTTCAAAATCTTCCAGGTAAGCATTATTGAGTTCAAACCGGTGACGATGACGTTCTTTAATCAATTCCGTGTTGTAAGCGTCATAAATTTTTGAATCTGATTTTAATTCACATTTATAAGCGCCTAATCGCATCGTACCGCCCATTGCTGAAATATTTTTTTGCTCTTCCATGATACTGATCACGGGACGCTTACTTTCTGGAGAAATTTCAACTGTGTGCGCATCATCCCATCCGAGTACATGTCTTGCAAATTCAATCACTGCGCATTGCATGCCTAAACAGATACCCAGAAAAGGAATGTTATTTTCGCGTACATAGCGCACAGCACTTATTTTCCCAGTGATTCCACGAGAACCAAAGCCAGGTGCCACAAGCACACCATCCAACCCTGAAAGCTGCTCCTCTACATTTTGTTTTGTGATTTTCTCAGAATGAATCCATTTGAGATTTACCTTGCAAAGGTTAGCCGTTCCCCCGTGAATAAAGGCCTCACTAATCGATTTGTAGGCATCTTTGAGTTCAACATATTTACCTACCAACCCAATCGTTACTTCGGTAGTTGGATTTTTAAGATTGTCCAAAAACGAGTTCCACGAAGTCAAATCGGGTGTCGATTTCCGAGATAGTGATAGTTTTTTTAGTACAACTTCATCTAACTCCTCAGATTGCATGAGTAACGGCACTTCATAGATCGATTCGGCATCGCGAGACTCAATCACTGCTTCTGGCATGACATTACAGAACTTGGCAATTTTATTGCGTAGAGAAAGTTCAAGGTCGTGTTCTGTTCTGCAGCAAAGCACATCGGGCTGAACCCCTAATTCGAGAAGTTGTTTTACGGCATGTTGCGTTGGTTTGGTTTTTAGCTCACCTGCTGCGGATAAATAGGGAACTAATGTAAGGTGAATAACAATACAATCGTCCTCAAATTCCCAGCGCATTTGACGCAGCGCTTCTACGTATGGGAGTGATTCAATATCACCCACCGTACCACCGATTTCGGTGATAATAATATCGTACTCTTCGGATTTCCCGAGTTTTTGAATATTTTCTTTAATCTCATTGGTGATGTGCGGTATCACCTGTACCGTTTTTCCCAAATATTCTCCCTGGCGCTCTTTATTAATAACAGATTGATAAATCCTGCCTGTCGTCAAATTATTAGCCTGAGAAGTTCTTACGTTGAGAAATCGTTCATAATGTCCCAAATCTAAATCTGTTTCTGCACCATCCTCAGTGACGTAGCATTCACCATGTTCATAGGGATTCAGCGTACCGGGATCAATATTGATGTAGGGATCGAGTTTTTGAATGGTTGTCGAATAGCCTCTTGCTTGCAATAACTTCGCTAAAGAAGCCGATATTATTCCTTTCCCTAATGAGGAAGCAACCCCACCAGTTACAAAGATGTATTTTGTTGAATTGGACATGTTCAGATATTTTTGTAACTATGGGAGGCAAAGATACAACAATACCAAAGTCTGCGATAGCTCAGTTCAACTTTTTTTATTGTGGAGTGGAGAATTGTTATTGAGTTGCAAGAAAAGGGCAGTGCACAAAGGGATGATGTCGTTATTTTTAATGATAATTGCGCAGTACGAGGTGGTATTTGCAATATTTGCTTTATACTTTAACACCGATAACACAAACATCATCAACTTGCTCCTGATCACCTTTCCAATCGAAAAACGCCTTTTTGATGATGACTTTTTGATCCTCCATGGGCAAATGGTGATTGGCGATAAGTAATTTTCTGAATCGTGAAGGTTTGAATTTTTTGGCTTTAGCGGTATCGGTAGCATAACCAAATTGATCGCGATACCCGTCACTAAACATATAGATGGAATCGCTGTGGTGAACATTCAACTGGTGGTTTGTAAAAGGTTCGCGCGTTGTAAATTTACCGATGGGCTGGTTGTCTCCCTTGATTTCATATAACCTTAAAGAAGGATATTCATCGAATGAAAAAGTGCGATATTCAGATACAGTTTCCAATTCATGATCAACTTTCGTTAAATCGCGAATGATCCAAAGCGGATTATTGGCGCCAGCAAATTCAAGCGGCAAGGGTTGATTAGGATCCTCAGGTTTTTGCTTTGCGTTAAATTTGAATTTACACAGAGCGATGTCCATGCCATCTTTAATATCATCATCCTGTTTACCAAACTCTGTAACGATCATGTCGCGTGTGCGATTAAGTATCTCTGCAGGCTTTTTAATCCCGTATTCGCGCAAAACAATGTTCAGAGCGTTATTACATACAACGCTGACCATTGCGCCGGGTACACCATGTCCTGTACAGTCTGCGGCAGCCAGATAAATGTTCTGAATTTTATTGTGTTGATTGACATCCTTGTCATCGGATAAATCTTCACGTCCATCGGTCTGGAGCCAATAAAAGTCACCGGCTACTATATCTTTAGGAACATAAAATACAAAGTTCTCGCGGAACATATTATTCATGATACGTTCGGAAGGCAGTATAGCCGATTGAATGCGTTTTGCGTAGTTGATTGAATCGACAATTTCTTTATTTTTTTCCTCCAGGAGAACTTTTTGATTTTCAGAAATATCCCGTTGATTTTCAGCCTCTCTCTTTTGTGCCGTAACCTCCTCAGTTCGCTGAGCAACCAGTTTTTCCAAGCGATAATTCTGATGCTTAACTCGTTTAATACTCAATACTGCTATTCCATAAATCAGTAAAATAATCAATATGACATATATAATGTATGCAAGGGTAGTTCTATGCCATGGTGGTAAAATAGTAAATGAGAACTCTTTTATTCTGGAAGTTTGATGATAGACATTACGCGCTTTTAAGTGTAATGTATATTGACCCTCATTGAGGTTATATTCTTTCGTCTGTTTCTTTGTCCAGGCTGACCATTCATTTTCGAATCCTTCCATGTAATAAGCGAATTCGGTCTCACCTTCGTTTTTAAAAAAGTTGGTTCCAAACTGAAAACGAATAAGATTTTGATCTTGAAATTGGATTTTAATGTTTTCAGGAGGTGCGACGGTTCCATGAAAGCGTATAGAATCTCCATAGGTCATTTTTTGAATAAAAGTGCTGATCGTGTCGTTGAGTTTTGTTTTTTTGTCGGCGTTAAAACTGAGCAATCCTTTTCCATAACCACCGAACCACGAAGTCCCATTCTTATCGTGAAACATGGTGTGAATGATATATTCTTTGTAATCAGCAAAGTAATTCGAGTTCCAAACGTACTCACCATCCTGAAGCGCTGAAAAACCTATTTCTGACAAGTTCGTTTGATCATCGATCAATACGGCCCATATATTTCCATCGTGATCCTCATTGATACGATGTATGACTTTCGGTTCCTGACCACTGAACATGTTAAAGTCGTCACTGTAGTTGAATTGTTCTCCGTTGAATTTGAATAACCCTTCGTCCGTTCCTGCATAGATTTGATTTTCATGCTCGAACATGTAGATTTGTCCCTTTGGCAAACCTTCATTGGTATGGTAGTGCTCAAAAGAAGGTTCATCATCGTTTAATGCCGCCACGTTTATTTTATAAACGCCGTCATCGGGTTTGGTACCGATCCAAATATCTCCATTTGAGTGAATGATAAAATTATAGGGTTCTCCTTCGGAAAAATCTTTGATGTAACGAATTGTTGTAAATTGACCATTTTCGTATTGCAACAGTTGAATACCGTTGAAGTGCAATACAATAAGTTGTGAACTGTCCAGCGGAGATTGACGGACAAGATAAGGTCCACCTTCGACAACGGGAACTGGCGTAAAATCGTCATCCAGATAGGAAAGCCGGTTTAATTCGGAGACAAAAAGGTACGACTCGTGATCGAAGGTTATTTCATCGAGTCCAAAACAATCGGTATCCATACCTTCTATTTTAGAAACTTCGAATGTAGAATCAATAATGTATGATCCGCCAAGAGAACTCATGACCAGGTGTTTTTTAAAGGTGTGCAACGATTCAATAACGAAACCTTCGAAATCTTCACCATAACTCAAAACAGGTGATCCTATGTCAATTTTTGAAATGCCGTTATTCGTACCAACCCATAGTTGATTAAATTGGTCTGTATTAATCGATTTAATCCCATTATCTATCAGCCCATGATGATTTTTTATTTCGTTGACAACGTGAAAAGCAGAGTCTACAATCACAATACCATCTGAAAATGTTCCTAAGGCTATTTGTGCATCATTAATTTTTTTGACCTCACTAAACGTATAGTCCTCAAACTTTTTAAGACAAACAAAAGAGCCATCATCGTTTTGCTCATAAAAACCAGCATTCTGTGTAATGAATATATTATTATTGTTAACATTAATCACCGATCGCAAGTGCTTATCATTAAAAAAATCACTCTTATTTAATTTTATAAAGCGATTGTTAAAAGTACGATAAATCCCGGTTCGCGTATCCTGAAAGTAAACTCCAGCATTTGTTTTGGATGCTCCTTGAATTTTGGCAGAACCTGAAGTTTCAATATTGGCTGAATGAGCGGCCAATACTTCTAATTGAGAAGACAGAATATAAAAACGTGAAAACGTTCTTACGAAATACATAGAATCTTTCATAAGAATATTAAGCACGGGTTCATTTCTCTTAGGCAAAACTGATGAAGTATCAATAAATGCACCATCTCCCCAGCGATCAAACTGAATTAACCCAAGACCAGATTCCGTGCCTACTAGAAAATCAGTTTTATTGAATGGTGCAATCGTGCGTATTTGACTGTTTTTAGGTGTATTAATCAATCTCCATGAAACACCATCATATTCGATGAGGCCTCGTTGGTTCGCAAAATAAAGCAATTCATTCGTTCCCTGAAATATGTCATATATCAGAGGGTTGGCAAGATAATCTCTCGGAGAATAGTTGGTAATGCTTGGCGTTCCGTATTGTTCAAGCCTGGAGAACTGTGACCAACCCATAAAAGAAGTGCCCACAAAAAGTAGGCACATGAGATACTTCACCATAAATAATTGATAATCAATTTATAACTAGTCTTTCTACCTGTTTCAATCCGTTGTTAATCACCACGTTGTAAATCCCTTTCTCCAACCCCTGTGTCGGAAGTTCAATATTAGTTTGACCTAAAATCTTCCGAGGCTCTAACGTCGCTACAGTTTTACCAGAAATATCAAAAATTTGAATATCAATGTTTTTCCATGCGGTAGAACTAAGTGTAAGTGTGGTTTTACCGTTCGAAGGATTGGGGTACAACTTCACATTTTGAATACTGTTTTCATCTAAAGCAGAAGTTCCACCTCCTGGATTGAATATGGATCGGTTCGAACGCGTACTATTATAGTCTTCCTTGCTAGTTGACTGACAAGGTGTACTCAGTTCATCCATGTCAACCATGATTTCATAAGAAAGACTCGTATCAATGTTTGGATAAACCCAATTTGTTGTATTAGTACCTTGTGTACTATTAATGAGGTCTTTAGAATTCGTAGAGATATCGAAAACTTCCCAGCATCGGTAATAACTGAATGGTGATGCACCTTCATAGTCGCTCCAGTAAAGCTCTAAATTACCATTCACTTCCTCTACGGTCAAGTGTATAGTTGAAGCTTTATCACTGAATGGCCCTACATTTCCGTTCTCATCTACACCCTTAATTTTGTATGTGTAAGATTGTACATTCGGATTAGCAGAAGGATCCTGAAACTCACTTAAATTATCATAATCCACAGTTCCAATGAGATTGTAGTTATTTTGACCATCCTCACGATAAATTCTGATACTGTCAATCGGATCGGTCGAATTTTGATCGTCGCGATCCCAAACAATTATATTATGTGAAGAAGCTTCATTAACAGTAACGAGGCATATATTCGTTTGTGGTCCTTGCGCTTGCACATTTTGACTAAAAACCATCAGTGAAGCAGCTAAAAGTAGATATAGATTTTTCATAATACCATTTTTTATAAATTTACAAAAATATTAACACCTAGGTATACAACGTTTGTATTCTTCAACAAGTTGGGTCACAACCTTTCTTTCTGTAAATAAATTTAGATTTACAACTGGATTGCATCGATTAAAGAATGAGTACTCAACGTTCAGTTTAATATGCTCATGATTGATGGACAACCTATTACGTGTGCTTATTCAATTTGAATTAAACGATATCGGCGATCTTTTTAAAGCCTTTTTCAAGTGCATGAGCCGCTTTTTCAAATTCGGTCTGTGCCTCAGTTAATTGTTCTTCTGCAGAATTTTTGATCTTATCAATTGCGTTTTCCAGATCGGCTTTTCTTTCATTCAGTTCCGATAAACTTTCCTCATACTTTTGTTTAGCCTCACCTTCAACAGAAGCTTTTTTGGCTTGAAGCTCGTTGATTTTTGCTGATACTTCATCAATCTTCTGATTAGCTTTTGCTTTTAATTCTTCTTTATTCATGCTGTATAATTATTTATGGTTCCTTATAACCAGCTAAAATAGCTTTTTGTTTTATCCTGAACCAAAAAAAGAGCCTCCAATTAAGAGACTCTTTTTTAATGACTAATAATTGCCTTAGCTATTTACAATGCGATCATAATAATCCTGCCATTTTTCGTTATCTTCAAAGTAAGGAGCTCCCTTATTCATCATCTCCTTGGCACGTTCATTTTGTCGCGACTCTTTCAGTACCTTTGCCGATTCATATAACCCCAGCATCATCAACTCTCGATCGGCCTTATCCCATTGAGAAGGGTCAGTCTCCTCCATGAGTTTCTTCCCTTGTTTCCATTTCATTCTGGCCGTAGCCTTGTCCATGTTTCTATAGCGACAAACGGCTTCCAGGTATTTTGCCGGGGTATAATCCCTGCCGAATTTATAGAGACGCATGACCCAGCCAAACGCCCTGCGATATTCTTCATTACCGAATTCGTTTTGAATCAACTCGAGCAGAGACATTTTCACTTCCACTAAAAAATCAGCATATTTTTCCTGAACTTCACCGGTCTCATCTTTTTTAAGTAATTTACCTATAGCGGTAAGGGCATCCTTGTAAGCATTGTCATACTTTTCATCTCTGTCTCCGATAAATGAAATTTTATAGAGACCGTATGCCAGATAATAATAGGGGAGGACGTCATCTTCTGAACGACTGCGCATGGTGTAGCGTTCCGATTTTTTGATCAGTTTATCCCAGTCTCCATCAGCCTTTAGAAAAAGCAGGTCTTGGTAATCATCTTGTGCGAAGGTGGTTGAGGTAATGACGAGTGTAATTACGAACGTTAAAATTTTCATCTTCTTTCTGTTTTTTTTCAATTCAAAGTTCAAGAACTATGCCTAACTACCCATTTAACTATTTATTAACAATTAAATAGAGTGCTTCGGGTAAAAATAAGGATTTTGTTTAACCTGCTGATTAATCAATACGATTTTTCATCCTCAAGGAGATAGCTCCAATGTTTAAGCTCGGGATAATGATCAACTATTACTTTTATGATGGCTAGAATAGGAACTGTGAGAATTAAACCTATCAGTCCCGAAATACTTCCCAATACCACAATACTTAATAAAATAATGAGTGGATTGATATTCACACTGTTTCCCATTATTCGAGGTGTAATAAAATTACCTTCGGCAAATTGGACCACGGCAAATATAGCCAGTACACCAGCAGGGTACCATAGCGAGTCTTTTGTGAGCAATGCCAAAATAACTGGTATTACCGCACTGACCACAACACCGATGTACGGTATCGGAGTAAGTAGCGCTGTTAGAATACCGAAGAATAGTGCATATTTTATCCCCAGGGAAAAGAGCCCCAATCCGGTCAGTGTACCAACCACAATCATTACGATAATCAAGCCTTTGAGATAATGAAAAAGTTGATTTTTAACTTCGTTTATAATGGCTCTACTTTCGCTGCGATCTTTCTTTTTGCCGTGAAATTCGAGCACAAAACGATAAACGTTATCTCTGTAAAGCAACATAAAAAAAATGTAAATAGGGCAGGTAATTAGAAAAATGAATGTATTCTTTAATCCATTAAACCCACCTTCGAGAAATGTAACAATCCCTCCTTTTAATGATTGCAGATTTTCCTGTATGGTTTCGGAGTGCTCATTAATATATTGAGTGATAGCTTCAGAGGATATATCGAAGCTTTTGATGTTGAGAAAATCTTTATTCGCTTGAATGAGTTGTGGCAGTTCCTCTACTATTTCCTGTGATTGAATGATAATTACAAGAAGCCCTCCCATAATCATAAGGGTGACTAGCAAGACGGTAAATAAAACCGAAAGACCGTTGTTTACACCACGTTTGCGCCAAAATTTAACGATCGGCAAAAAGATAATAGAAGCTAAGCCCGAAAAAAGGATGGGCATGATTACATTACTAAGATAGCTAAGTGCCAGCACAATGATTGTTACGATAATCAAACCGTAGGCAGTTCTTCTCAGGTTGTCATCGTAAGCTTTCATTTATTGAGCGCTTTCTATAAGTAAGTCCAGAATATTAATGGCCGCTTTTGAAATTT
The DNA here is from genome assembly GCA_964346075.1 of uncultured Fluviicola sp. Taxonomy (GTDB): domain Bacteria; phylum Bacteroidota; class Bacteroidia; order Flavobacteriales_D; family Crocinitomicaceae; genus Brumimicrobium. Next base: position 11,110 of record CAYFTH010000084.1, read on the forward strand.
TTGTACCAGGACCAAAGACACCAAATACTCCTGCTTTGTACAGGTAATCGTAGTCCTGTTGCGGTATAACTCCACCTGCAACGACCATAATATCTCCTCGTCCCATGGATTCTAAAGCATCAATAACCTGCGGAACAAGTGTTTTGTGTCCAGCAGCCAAAGAGGAAACTCCGATTACGTGAACATCATTTTCTACAGCCTGCTTAGCGGCCTCCTCTGGTGTTTGAAACAAAGGGCCTATATCCACATCAAATCCAATATCGGCAAAAGAAGTTGCTATCACTTTAGCACCGCGATCATGGCCGTCCTGTCCCATTTTTGCCACCATAATGCGTGGTCGGCGTCCTTCGAGCTGAGCAAATGATTCCGCCCTTTTCTTTGCCGTTTCAAAATCCTTATCTTTCATAGATTCACTGGAATAAACACCACTGATTGAACGAATAGTTGCTTGGTAACGTCCAAAACTTTTCTCCATGGCTGCAGATATTTCACCCAGAGAGGCACGGTGTCGGGCGCATTCAACGGCATATTCAAGAAGATTTCCTTCACCTGATTGAGCAACCTTTTCAAGGGCATCTAATGCCGACTTCACCTTATTTTCATCCCGTTCGTCACGCAACTGTTCTAATCGCTCCAGTTGCTTCTCACGAACACGTGAATTATCGACTTCCATAATTTCCATGGAATCTTCTTGCTCGCGTTTGTAGCGATTTACGCCGACTAATATGTCTTTACCAGCATCTAAACGGGCTTGTTTTCGAGCTGCCGCCTCTTCAATTCGCATTTTAGGGACTCCCGTTTCGATTGCTTTAGCCATACCACCCAGTTCCTCTACTTCTTCCATAAGTTCCCAGGCCTTTTCTACAAGCTCGTCGGTGAGTTTTTCGACATAATAGCTACCTCCCCATGGATCGATGAAATTAGTGATTCCTGTTTCTTCCTGGAGATAAATTTGGGTGTTGCGGGCAATACGAGCTGAAAAATCAGTGGGTAATGCTATAGCCTCGTCTAATGCGTTTGTATGAAGTGACTGTGTTCCTCCAAAAATAGCTCCCATTGCCTCAACACAGGTGCGCGCTACATTATTATAAGGATCCTGTTCTGTTAAACTCCAACCAGAAGTTTGACAGTGTGTGCGAAGTGCCAGTGATTTAGGATTTTCTGGATCAAATCGGCTGACAATCTTGGACCACAGTAACCGTCCCGCACGCATTTTCGCGATCTCCATGAATTGATTCATTCCGATACCCCAAAAGAAACTGAGCCGTGGTGCAAAATCATCAATAGCGAGCCCAGCCTTCTTACCTGCTCGAATGTATTCCAAACCATCTGACAAGGTATAAGCCAGTTCAATAGCTGCTGTAGCCCCCGCTTCCTGCATGTGATATCCCGAAATAGAAATTGAATTAAAACGGGGCATGTGTTGAGAGGTGTATTCAAAAATATCAGATATAATCTTCATGGACGGCAGGGGCGGGTAGATGTAGGTGTTTCGTACCATGAATTCTTTTAGAATGTCATTCTGAATGGTACCCGATAAATCTTTTTTGTCGACGCCCTGTTCTTCTGCCGCAACAATGTAGAAAGCCATGATTGGAATGACTGCACCATTCATAGTCATGGAAACGGACATCTTGTCTAAAGGTATGTCGTCAAATAAAACTTTCATATCCAGAATAGAGTCTATCGCAACCCCGGCTTTACCGACATCCCCGACAACACGTTCATGATCTGAATCATACCCACGGTGTGTTGCAAGATCAAAAGCAACTGATAATCCCTTTTGTCCCGCTGCCAGGTTGCGTTTATAAAATGCGTTAGACTCTTCTGCAGTTGAAAATCCTGCATACTGTCGTATGGTCCAGGGTCTGGCTCTATACATTGTAGAATAGGGACCTCTCAAATAAGGAGGAATACCAGACGCAAAGTGGCGCTGCTTTAGCTGTTTTACTGAGTCATAGGTGTAAAAAGATTGCAAATCAATTTTTTCAGCTGTAGCATGTGTTGTATCAGCTGAATGTTGATCGCTCTTTAATTTTGACGCTGGTTGGTATGTACTGAAATCAATCTTTTTCATCACTAATTATTATCGATCATTTGTTCTAATATACACATCGAACCCCATTGTGTTTCGGGCAGGTCTTGCCAACTGTTTTTTGCGGGATTCGGATTAAAGTAATCATTTATTCCAACAAGTGTAATATCTTTGTTTTTAGTGATTTCAACTCTCTTGTTTCTCGTTTTTGTGATGCGTTTTTCTAAAGCACTAGCTCCCTCTTTTTCGAGTATTTTAAACAGTTCCCAAGCTTTCTCTTCAATTGAGTGTGTCAATTGTTCAACGGTGTAAGCTCCTCCAGAAGGATCGATCACTTTGTCCAAGTAAGATTCGTCGCGCAGCAACGAACCTATATTTAATGCGAGCCGTTGCGTATTCTTTAAATCGCGG
>CAYFTH010000085.1:0-13131 GCA_964346075.1 uncultured Fluviicola sp.
TACTTCCGCTCATTTCGGTTCTGAGCTTTCCAATTGGAGTTGGTTTTAATTCTCAAGGGAATGTTTAGTATTCATTAGTACTCAGCATCACTAACGTGCAGGCAGGTACCACCTCAATTCCAGCTTTATTGAGTAATTCAATGAGCTCCGGATTGTGGGTGCCCGGATTGAAGATGACACGTTGAGGTGCTAAAGCTACAATATCATCGTAGTACTGAACTTGATTTTTTTTCGAAAGGTACAGTGTAACCGTATCAATATCGTCATCAGTTGGAAAAGTCCTCTGGATCTTAGTACCATTGACATTTCCTTCTTTGTAACCTATTGCAATTATAGGATGATTATGATCTTGCAAACGGCGTATTGCGATATTGGCGTAACGTGAAGGGTTTTCACTAGCTCCTAACACAAGTGTTTTCTTTGAAATAGACATACCTACAAAGGTAAGAAAAATATTAATGGATTATAGTATAGCGGCGACCCTTGCTAAGATGCAACTATTTCACTACTATCTTTACAACTGTTTTCCTGTTTGATGTTTAAGGTCGAATTATGGAAAATGGGATAAAGTTCGGAGAAGCATCGAAAACGTATTGAAATGACCTTAATTTCATCAATGAATCGATCGTATGTCCTATTGAACAAATAAAAAGTTTTAAATTTGCTTTCAAATAAGAGAATTCAATGATACAACTATCAGATCGTTTGTTGGCTATGGAAGAGTCGGCTACTATCGCCATGTCGCGGAAAAGTCGAGAACTAAAAAGTGAAGGGAAAGATGTGATTTCTCTTAGTTTAGGAGAACCTGATTTTTTTACTCCCGATTTCATCAAAGAGGAGGCTAAGCAGGCAATGGATGATAATTATACCACTTATACTCCTGTGCCGGGATATCAGGAATTACGCGAAGCGATCTGTGAAAAATTGGAACGCGATAATGAGTTGCATTATACGCCAGATCAAATTGTAGTTTCGACCGGAGCTAAGCAATCGATAGCTAACGTGGTGATGAGTCTCGTGAATCCTGGTGACGAGGTGATCATTCCAGCGCCTTATTGGGTTTCTTATATTGAAATTGTTAAGGTGGCCGGCGGTATTCCTGTTATTGTCAATGCAGATATCAATGCCGACTTTAAGGTGAGCGGGGAAGAACTGGCACCACACATTTCTGATCGTACTAAACTGATCATGTTCTCTACCCCTTGCAACCCGACGGGCTCTGTTTATTCAAGAGCAGAACTGAAAAGCATTGCGGATGTTTTATCTAAAAATAAACACGTTGTTGCTTTAAGTGATGAAATATACGAGCATATTAACTTTAAATCAAAACACGAAAGTTTAGCTCAATTTGACGAGATTTACGATCAAGTTGTTACAGTTAATGGTGTCTCTAAGGCCTGGGCTATGACCGGTTGGCGGATCGGCTATATCGGTGCTCCGAAAACGATCGCTGCTGCCTGTTCTAAAGTGCAGGGACAATTCACGAGTGGAGCAAATGCTATAGCACAACGCGCCGCAATTGTTGCTATGAAGAAAGATCCGAGCTTCTTGAGCGATATGCTGAATGCTTTTAAAAGTCGCAGAGCACTCGTGCTGGATGAACTCAAAAAAATAGAAGGCGTAAAGGTCAATGAACCAGAGGGAGCATTTTACTTTTTTCCTGATATTTCCAGTTTCTTTGGTAAATCGGTTGATGATTACACCATAAATAACGCAACAGATCTTTCCATGTACTTATTGGAAACGTGTCAGGTAGCCGTTGTAACCGGCGAAGCGTTTGGGGATCCGCACTGCGTTCGTATTTCTTATGCAACGGATGAAGAAACGTTGAAAGAAGCCATGCAGCGCATGGATAATGCTTTGCAAAAATTGAAATAATGAGACCGGTCCAGCTTTTTGAACTGTTTCGAAAAAAACACATTGTTGTTATTGGTGATGTGATGATTGACGCGTACCTTAAAGGTAAAGTGAATCGGATGAGTCCCGAAGCACCTGTACCGATCGTTAATTTTAGTGGACATGAGGAACGTCTGGGAGGAGCCGCTAATGTTGCATTAAACTTGACGAGTTTGGGCGCGAAGGTTACAATGGCTTCAGTAATAGGAAAAGATTCTGCTGGGGAGCAACTCCATGGTTTGTTGGAGGAGCACAAAATTGGAACCACAGGCCTCGTAACCTCAAAAGAACGACAAACAACTATCAAGACGCGTGTGTTGGGAAATAACCAGCAGCTGTTGCGCATAGATCAGGAAGAAACAGGTGATATTGATGATCGCGCTGAAGATGACTTAATAGGTGCTGTCAAGAAATTGATTGATGATGAATGTGATGCCATCATCTTCGAAGATTACAACAAAGGAACGTTGACTGAAAAGGTCATTAAACGGGTAATTGCCTATGCGAATCAATGTCAGGTGATGACTACAGTCGACCCCAAATTGGACCATTTTTTAACGTACAAAGAAGTGACACTTTTTAAGCCTAATTTAAAAGAACTAGGGGAAGGGTTAGGTATGACCATCGATGGTGGAGATCAAGACGCTGTTAAAGCTGCCATAGGTGAATTGGAACGTCGCATAAAAAGTGAATATTTGTTTGTAACGATGAGTGAACATGGGGTGTTGATGCGTCATAAAAACGGATACTACAGCAGCGCCGCTCACCATCGCAATATTACAGATGTTTCGGGTGCCGGCGATACAGTCATTGCTGTGGCGACATTGTGCCTAACTGCGGGTCAGTCGCCCCAAAATATTGCTGAGGTTGCGAACTTAGCCGGGGGAATCGTTTGTGAATATCCGGGTGTTGTAGCCATTGATGCGGATCGTTTGTTACAAGAGGTTCAAAAACTCGATATTCGATGCTAGAACAGTTTCGAGAGGAGGCAAACCTGCGGCTATACAATTCCAAAGACACCGCATTGAAGGTTTTTCGATGGGCGCATATAATAGTGGCGCTGTCGATGATCGGCGTGTTGATTTCTTACTATGGTTTTCCTCAAACAACGGACTCCAGAGAGGCGCTCATGCGCATCATTGAATATAGCTTCATTTTCTATATTCTTCGTTTTATAGTTAAACTAGTCTACGATTTTCAGCCGCTGCATTATATTCGAAAGAATTGGGGAGAATCTTTGATTGTTCTAGTGCTGTTTGCTGAAGGTATTGCTTATAATTTTTTTGACACCTTACTCCTTTCCAAATTTTTCACTTGGCTTGGGATAGAGGGCTTTTCTGACTTCTCTAATGTTTTTGTACAGATCTTTTTTATCATCTATATCTTTACAGAAATTTTTAAGAAGCGCGATTTCAGGCAATGGTTTAAAATTCATCCTGGATTGCTTTTCACGATGTCTATTGGTAGCATTGTATTGATTGGTTCTGGACTACTCATGCTGCCTGAAATGACGATTGCTTCGGTAGATATCAGTTTTACAGACTCTATCTTTTTATCCATGTCTTCTACGAGTGTCACAGGTTTGACGACAATTGATATTGCTACCGCATTGACTTTCAAAGGGCAGATGGTTGTTCTTTTTTTGATTCAGATTGGAGCTTTGAATACGATTGCTTTTGCAGCCCTTTATTTGCTTATTGCAAAATTTGGAGTAGGGTTGAAGCAACATGATGTAATCGAAGATTTTGTCAATCAACAATCTTTTCTCGATACGGAAAATATGTTCGCTCGCATCGTAAAGTGGACCTTGGCTATAGAATTCATCGGTTTTGTTTTAATCTATTTTTTACTGGAACCTGTAGGCTTGTTTGCGGCACCTGCGGACCATATCTTCCAATCTGTTTTTCATGCGGTCTCTGGATTTTGTAATGCGGGTCTTTCCATTATTCCCGGGGGGATGATGAATGAACAAGTAGTAGGAAACTACGGATTTCATCTTGTAATATTGGTGTTGTTTTTCCTGGGAGGATTTGGAATGATCTATTTGTTTGATTTATTCCAGTTAAAACGACTTCGAGAGCGAATGCGGTATCCTTGGAAAACAGTGCAACTCGGGACAAAGATTTCGCTTTATTTCACACTTGGATTATTGATAGCTGGTGCGGCAATCTTCTTGATTTTTGAGTACGATAATACTTTAGATGGCAAATCAAGTCTTGGAACGATAGTAACTGCACTGTTTGAGTCGATGACTACAAGAAATGCCGGATTCAATACTGTTGACACATCCGCTTTAAGTTTGCCCGTTCTCGTGTTCTTTTTATTTCTGATGTTTATCGGTGCAGGTTCGAGTTCAGCAGGTGGTGGTATCCGCGTATCAACCTTTGGAGTAATGGTAGCATCTGTGATTTCTACCATACGCAGGAAGCCGCATTTAGAGCTGTTCAAGCGCACGTTGAGTAATGATTTAGTACTAAAAGCATATTCCATCTTTGTATTTTTTATTGTTGGGAATTTAGTCGGTATTTTTGTGTTACTGATTACGGAGCAAGGTGCTATAGAGGCAGGTCAATTTTCATTAATGGATATTATTTTTGAACATGTTTCGGCTGCGAGTACGGTAGGTTTGTCAACGGGAATTACGGCAGAATTATCGACTCCCGGCAAATATGTATTAATTGTCGCGATGTTTATAGGTCGTGTGGGAACATTAACACTCGCCTACTTGTTTGGTAAGCAGGTAATGAGTAGAAAATATAAATATCCTTCGGGACATACAATGATAGGATAATGAGTGCAAAAGAAAAAAAGATCGTAAAACCTTATAATAAATCGGATCAGTCCAAGAAAGAAGAAGTTGCTGAGATGTTCGATAATATCTCTGAGCGTTATGACTTTCTCAATCATTTTTTATCATTGGGTATCGATAAATTGTGGCGGAAAAAAGCGATCAAATTACTGAAACCACTTAGACCAAAAAAAATAATCGATCTCGCTACAGGTACAGGCGACTTTGCTATTGAAGCTTTAAAACTCAATCCAGATCAGGTAGTGGGAGTAGATATTTCCAATGGAATGTTGGAGCAGGGACGCATTAAAATGAAAAAGCGCGGTGTGGATAATATCATATCCATGGAATATGGAGACTCTGAAGATCTACCTTTTGAAGATGGAACGTTTGATGCACTAACCGTTGGGTTTGGTGTGCGCAACTACGAAAATTTGGAAAAGGGACTTGGCGAAATGTTACGCGTGCTCAATGAAGGGGGGATGGCTGTCATACTCGAATTCTCAAAACCAAAAAAATTTCCTGTAAAGCAAGTATTCGGGTTTTATTCCAAATATATTATACCATTGCTGGGAAAATCAATTTCTAAAGACGCCTCGGCATATTCCTATCTCCCAGAATCTGTTCAGGCCTTCCCAGAAGGACAGGCTTTTAAAGAGATTCTTGAAAAGGTGGGTTACAGAGACGTACGCTCTAAATTGGTTTCAGGTGGTATCGCGACAATTTATTACGGTGTGAAGTAATGTGATTGGGGCGACCCTTCTTTTTGGAGCGCGGTCAAAAAAGGGATAATTCAGATCTGGTCGTAAACTCCTCCAAAAACTTCATCCCTTTATAAGAATTTCCTTTTTTGTTCAATTTTGGACTCCAAACGGCAATGGAATACTGATCGGGATGTATGGCTATTATACCTCCGCCGACACCACTTTTTCCGGGAAGCCCAACTTTAAAAGCAAACTCTCCGGATTCGTCGTAGAACCCACATGTTTGCATTAAAGCATTAACCCTTTTAGATTGTCTCTCGTTCAATACCGACTTATTACTCGTTATATCACGACCATCATTGGCTAAGAATAGAAACAATTCCGAGAGGTCTTTCGTACTCATTTCCAGAGAGCATAGGTCGTAATAAAAATCAAGCACATCGGAAGGTTCATTGTTGATCTGACCGAATGATTTGATGTAATTACACAAGGCCACATTCCTATACCCCACATCTTTTTCTGACTGCGCTATTCTACTTGAATAATCAATTGTTGTATTGTTGGAAATGGTTCGAACAAAATCGATAAAATCCGCCTTGGGGTGCTTTAAATTGCTTAAAAGAATATCCGATATTACAATTGCTCCAGCGTTGAGAAAGGGGTTCCTCGGAACACCTTGATCAGCTTCAAGTTGAAAAAGGGAATTAAATGCGGTACCAGAGGGTTCTACACCAACTCTATCCCATATTTTATGATCAAGGATCCGGTAGGCCAGTATTAATGAAAGCACTTTTGAGATACTTTGAATAGAAAACTTATCATAACAGTTGCCGACACCGAATTGATCTCCGTTGATTGTAGAGATATGTACTCCAAAGTTGGACGGATCAATCCGCGATAATTCAGGAATGTAAGACGCCGTCTCACCCCGATCTTCTAATTGTTGAATATTTTGATAGATATCGCGAATTAAGTCTTCAAAACTCATTGGTTACATTTAATTAAACGGTTGGAGGCTCCATGAATACTACTTTGCTTAAAATTAAGGATATTTTTTTGAAGTTTACGATAAAATACAGCTATACATTTTTTTGGAAGTAATGAGCGCTTTGTTTTTAGTTTGTTCATGGATATTCCCAACCAAAAATGAGCGCCACGAGGAAAAAAACGTATACCATTAAAAATAAGTAATCGCTTGGCATGACGTACCTTTTATCGTGTATATCCTTAAATGAACTTCTTTGAGGACTGACAAGTTCTTGACCTTGAATGAATAAGTTTAAACATCTCAAAATTTGAAATAGCACTAATAACGGCAGGGTATTTCTCAAATTAGATGCATGTTGTATAAGGAGCAACGTTGATTGATGGTCTGCTAAAATCAAGTAGAAAAGTACTAAATGGAGTCCTCCGATGCCTAAACACAACATGTAGAACGTCAGGTTCCGCAGCGCTTTATAATAAAACAAATATAGTCCGATTTGAGAAATAACGCAGTAGGCTAAAATGTACTCACCAACACGTTCAAAAATGAAAAAAAGTACAAAAGTGATGATCAGGTATATCCCGATGGACCACTTTTGGGATGTTGTCAGACCTTTAAAATAAAACACACGGTTTGCCATATTATCCTATTCAATTACCGGTTGTTATTTGAGGCTTAGCAACCGATACTACCATTCAAAATTAGTGATAATAGTGATAAGGGCTCGTTAAGCTTATTGAATCCAAGACTACCTCATGCTCTAAATTGTTTTTGATCGATTGTTTTTAAAAGGTTTCGCCAAATATTTCGTTACACTAATTCTTTTTCTTTGCTACAAAGATAAGCCCTAGTAAGACCATCAATCCACCTACAAAGAATAGACTATAAGCTTTTATTTTTAGTAGTCTAATCTGTGCTGCATATCCTTCATCTAACATTCCTATACTATTTCTCAATCCATCTTCAGGAACCTGAAAAAAGAAATAAAAACCAAATAAAACGGCAATAACACCCAGGCTTAGGATCACAGCATTATACTGTTTAGTTATTATTAAATAGATAAATATCAATAATATAATGGCTGGGACGATGTAAATAAGATATTCAGTCATTTGTTATTTGTTTTTTAGAACATTCCTATTCGAAGTGCTTCTTTTAGATTGATTAGCCATCGATTAGAGAAAGTAAAAATAAAAACTTAATTGGATCATTCTTTTCAATTGTTAATAATTTCTCTTCTAAGTTAGCACAACTTTCTATTGAGAAGTTTTCAGCAAGAAGGATTAAATGTACAAATCAGTAACAAAATAACACATGTGCTTTATTCTAAAGCGCCCTCAAACACTGCAGCGTACCTGTCTCAACGTATCAGATGGCTCGGAAAAACATATAGTAACACTAAGTTGCCCGAATACTTAATGGGTCTTTTCATGTTCATTTACCTGGTAGGAGGTTTTGTTTTATTGGTCTACTTGTTAATTCAGGGAATGTGGACTTCCGCTATTTTACTATTTGCCATTCGATTTATGCTCGATGCGCTGGTACTTTCTTTTTACGCATTACCACTGAAAGAAGGGAGACAACTACTACTGCTTCCTTTGATGCAATTGATCTATCCTTTTATGATGATTTCAGTAATCCTGGGCTCTTTATTTGTCAAGCCAAAATGGAAAGGAAGGAAGATCTGACTGTTAATTCAGGATGCTGTTTTTAATTTCCTTTATTTTTATTGCGCCGTGCGTAGCTGTGTATACAATCTTCCCTTTTTTGAGTACAATGACTTGCGGAGAATGGTGACGAATACTCGTTTTTTGTGCCAGGTAATCTGACAACTCCCGATGGTTATTGACTTCAATAAAAACAAGTTCAACTCCTTTTATTGAATCTCCCCACTGGCTTTGGAAGTCATCGTGAATCATGTGGCACAATCCGCATTTATAAGAATGTTTGTAAAATACAACAGCTTTCTCATCACTCAGCGTAATAAGTTCATCCATATTTTCAATGGTTTGCGGGTAGTTCCAATCTAGTTCTTCTCCGTTACCGAAAGAACTAGCCGAAAGAATTACGATTACGATAATTCCAGCAATAAAAAATAACTTATTCATGTATATTTTGACGTGCTTGCAAGCAACAACTTACATTGTTCTGCAGGAAGGTTTATAAATTTACCTTTAGCTAGATCATTGGTTCTGGTAAATTCTTCCAGTGCAATCGCATGCTCTGTACACGCGATAATAAATGTTGAAACTTTATTGTAGCGCTTAACTAGATCTTCAAAGGTTTCACGCGCAAGCGATGCATCTGCTCGGGAATAATATGTTTTCCTGAGGTTATCCAGCGCTTGAATCGTATTTTTATCAGGGTGGATGATTTTGATACCGGGGAATTCGGAGTGTATAACTTTTGGTAGATAATCATGCTGCATGGTAAAAGCAGAACCTATAATCATGATATTCTCGTTTGTATGCAAAGCACTCTGCTGAATTACTTTGTGTAAGTTGATGAAACGGGATGAAGGGAAATTTTGATCATCAAAAAACTGAACAGCTTCGTGTAACGTAATATTTGCCAGCAAATAATCACTCTTTGTCATACGTTCCATCTCTTTGAAATACGGAAGCATTAATTGCCCAGCTTTCTCCATTTCTAGCGGTAAAAGTTGGTTAATAGGGGTGAAAGGAACGCCGATAATTTTGGTAGGGACGACATAATCTTTACCAAACTTAACGGCTCCCAGTCGCTGAAGAGTTTCCAGGTACCAGTTTAATGCTTTTGTCCCCGTGCCAATAATTCCTGGAAAATCCATATTACAATTTTAATAAACTCAAACTATAATTATTTTTCGAATCCATGTAATGGTTGGCGACTTGCAAATCCGATTTTGAAGCAAGCATTTCTATCATATTGCGATCATATTTTTGGGAGACTTCAACATGTATAACTTCATCTTTTTCGAAGGTAAAAGTGTTTTGATCTATTTTTATCTCTTGTTGTTCCAAACTCACAATATAACTTGCTGTTTTACCTGTGATCGGGTCATAAGAGGCATAATGGTCAAAACTGGACAAGGTGAAATCAGCACCTAGTTCCCTATTTATTCGGCGAAGTAGATTTAAGTTAAAGGCTTTTGTTATGCCGGATGCATCATTATACGCTGCGAGAATTTTATGGGGATTTTTCTTGAGATCAAACGCTACTGCTATAAAGTCTCCGGGCTGAAGGTTTGATCTCACCTTACGCAGAAATGAAACTGCTTGATCTGGGGCATAATTTCCTATATTGCTGCCCAAAAACAGGACTAATTTACGACCCGTATTTTGTGGTAGTTGTTGCATCGTTTCAAAATAGTCTCCTGCAATAGGCGTAATATCAACTTCCGGGCAACTTGACGAAATAATGTTCTTGTTTACCTCGAGAATATGCGGCGAAATATCCAATGGATAATAGGTGAGGGGCACTTCTTTTTGTTCAAACTGCTTAAGCATTTCTACTGTTTTTCTTCCGTCTCCTGCACCCAACTCTATAATGTTGAGCGCTGAGGCTTCTACTGTAACGGCATCGAATAGTTTTTTTGAATGATTACTAATGATTTCCCGCTCACAATCGGGAAGATAGTACTCCTCCATATCCATGATTTGCTGAAATAATTGATCACCTTTTTTATCGTAGAAATATTTTGAAGGAAGCCGCTTTAGCGATTTTGATAATCCTTCGATGACGTCTTTTTTGAATGTAGTATTCATTGATCCTTATTTATTTGGCTAAGCGTATTCCGTTAAAAATCCATCTTGCGCTGGGATGAAAAAAGTTGCGATATGTTTTTCGGGTATGATTCGGACTCGTGGCAACAGATGCACCGCGCAATACATGTTGATTGATCATGAATTTTCCATTGTATTCACCGAGCGCACCTTCTTCCTTTTTGTATCCAGGATAGGGAAGATAAGCAGAATTCGTCCATTCCCACAATTGTCCGTACGCTAATTGCTCTGCAGCAACTTCCCATTCCTGTTCTGTTGGAAGCCGATATCCTTTCCATTCAGCATAAGCTGAGGCTTCGTAAAGGGAAATGTGTTGAACCGGAGCATCCATATCAACGGCTTTGAATCCGCTCAGGGTATAAGTGTACCAAATACCGTTTATTTTCTCCCAGTATAGCGGAGATTGTATGGTGTTTTCTTGAACAAAGTGCCAACCTTCATCGTGCCAGAAATTAAAGTTGTTGTACCCTCCATCTTTAATGAACTGCAAATATTCACCGTTCGTAACGAGTTCTTTGCTGATTGAATATTTCTCCAGAAAAACACGGTGTTTAGGCGATTCATTATCGTAAGAAAATTCGTCCCCCGGATTACAGCCTATTTCATGTATTCCTTCGTTAATGTTAATCCATTGAGTTTTTTTCGGTGACGCATGAATGATAAAACTATCAGCATAAACAGGCCTCAACGGTTGCATACCTAATATATACTTGATGTCGTAAACTAATAGCTCCTGATGCTGTTGTTCGTGGTTAATGCCAAGTTCTGTCAGTTGAATAATTTCCGGACCTTGTTGTTGCAATAACTCGAACATGTGCTGGTCAACATAGTCTCTGTAGTTATAAACTTCCTGGACCGTTGGACGTGACAAAAAACCTCTTTGAGCGCGAGGAACTCTATCTCCCATATTGTTATAGTAGCTATTGAACAGATAGGCAAACTGCTCATCAAAAACCTGGTAATCCTCAAGGTGAGGAACTAGTATAAATTGCTCAAAAAACCATGTTGTATGTGCCAGATGCCATTTCGGAGGAGATACGTTTTCCATGGGCTGAGGAACATAGTCCTCAGTGACTAAGGGCTTACAGATAGAAACTGAGCGTTGACGGGTTTCTCGATACGAATTGATCACTTTTAGTAACGTTTTACGATTCTATAACTTGAACACCTTTCCAGAAAGCTACGTAATCCTTGATGTGCTCAACTTCTTTTTTGGGCTTGGGGTAATACCATGCAGCATCCTTATTGATAGCATCATCCACCTGAACGGAGTAATATTTTGCTAAACCTTTCCAGTGACACTTAGATGTTCTACCAGAATCAACAAAGTATTCATTTTTAATTGCATCGGGAGGGAAATAGTGATTCGCTTCGATTTCGATCGTTGCATCGCTCTCCGCAATCACTTGATCATTCCAAAGGGCTTTTTTCATCATTGTAAATTCTTAAAGTTCTTCCAACATTGTAGGTATGAGTTCAGACACTGTGGGGTGTGGATGCACACTGTCCCGAAATACAGTATAAGGCTGATCCGCATACATTAAATTGATAAAACTACTTATAATTTCATCACCACCTGTACCAAGAACGCATGCACCCAATATTTTGTTCGTATCGGCGTCAATAACTGCGGACATAAAACCATTTGTTTCTCCTTTTTCTTTCGCTCGCGCCACCCGATCCATTTTTCGATAGGCATACTTGATATTATACCCCTCAGCTTCTGCCTGTGCTTTTGTCATTCCAACTCTTCCCAAAGGTGGGTCGACAAAAAGGCCGTAGGTCGTAATACGATCCGAAACTTTTCGATCTTTGCCATCGAATAGATTTCCGGCAATGATTTCATAATCGTTGTAAGCGGTGTGGGTAAAAGCACCTTTTCCGTTGCAGTCGCCTAAAGCGTATATTCCTTGAACGTTGGTTTCTAAATAGTCATTGACCTGAATGAAGTTACGTTCATCTGTTTCAACTCCGGTTTTTTCCAAATCGAGTTGATCCGCGTTTGATATTCTACCCATCGCCAGTAATACATGAGATCCGGTAACTTCTTTATTGGGATCATCACATTCCATTTTGATATGAATACCTTGTTGATCTTGTTGCGCTCCTATACATTTAGAGTTGAGTCGAAATTGAACGCCTTCGTCTTCCATAAACTGCTGAATACTTTCACTTACTTCAGGATCTTCCCGGTGAATAATGCGATCGCCGTATTCTACGATAGTTACTTTACTTCCGAACCGCTTGAACATTTGACCGAACTCTAAACCGATGTAACTGCCCCCGATAATGATTAAATGTTCAGGAATTTCCTCTAGTTCCAAAATGGAAGAACTTGTCAAGTAATCAATGTCCTTGAAATCTTCCGTGACTCTGGATCTTCCACCTACGTTGATGTATATTTTTTCAGCCGTCAGTTGATCACCATTTACTTCCACAACTTTGTGGTCTGCAAATGTTGCTGAACCTCTATAAAACGTAATATTTTCATTTTTTTCAACACCTTTCGTGATGCCGTCTACGGATTTTTGAATAAGTGCATCTTTCCTTGCTTTCACCTTTTTAAGATTCACTTTTGCGCCTTGCGGGATTTCAACGCCTAATTCATCACCGTGCTGAGCATCCCACATCCGTCTGGCGCTCGCTACGTATGTTTTCGTTGGTGTACAGCCTACATTTAAACAAGTTCCTCCGAGGTGTTGCTTCTCGATGAAGGCTACTTTTTTTCCGGCACTGGCCAATTTAAAAACAAGCGGTGTTCCAGCTTGTCCAGATCCTATTATAATGGCATCAAATTGTTTCATCATTTAGTATTTTAAAGTGTGTATAAAATTCCGGCAGTTACAAAATCATCTGTAATTTTTCCTTGAACGTGAGTATATTCAGTAAAAAATATAAATTGCTTAAAGTTTCTGTGTATTCCACCTCCGAATAATGCTCCGAATCCTTCTTTTTGAATGTGCGCTGTGCGTTCATTGGTAAAATTAATCCCCG
>CAYFTH010000086.1:0-8294 GCA_964346075.1 uncultured Fluviicola sp.
GATTATTTTCGTAATGTAGCTTAACTGGGTCTACAGAAAAGTTAGGCAAGTCCACAGTGTTTTGTAGGTGCTGTTACAGTACGTCTGAAACCTAACACTTCCCTTATCCACAACATCAGCTGGAACCTCACGAGCTCTTTCCACGCGTGATGTTTTTTTCGGTTAAACAACCAATACTCTTCATTAAAAGACGGTCAGAGCGCGCCTTCACCCTAAGTGCTAATCTCAAAAGTCAACGCTATGCTGACCACACGAGTTTTTGTGGTGCATGTCAGAACTGTTCTTATCCGCCCGAAACGAACTTTCAACGCCACTAACTTAGACACCCGCCTTGAATGGTCGAGTAGTGCACGCATGCATTCAAGTGATCCAATCGTGTGTATGTCAGCACGTGATAAATCACAACCATAAACCACAAAAACGGATCTTAAAAATAGAGAGATGTCGCGCGCGTCGAGTAACACTTTCGCCCTGCTAAATAACGAGACCTGACCTAACCGAAAAAAGCTGATTTTCAGATGTACTGTAACTTACTTATTCCCCCACTTTTTTGGTGCATGTCAAACAATTGGTTGTTGGATATGCACACCTTTTGGTGGGGCTATTATACCAAATGTAATGCTTTTTTATAGATCTTCAAAAGGACTTTTTATATGCTATAGTCTTTTTTTTGCTCACTGAAGTATGTATTTCAGTGGTTCTGATGCTTTTACACACAAGTGCCTGTTAGTGATAATACCATCAATTGGGTGGCAAAACTATGTCGCAGTCACAGCAGTGTAACTGGTTATGTGATTTTTGCATTATGTAAAACCTCTTTGAAAATAATTTTAGGTTTATTCATTCTAAATAATTTGGGTGACTCTTAAATGAAGCTATTTTAAGGAAATAAAATCGAAAAAAAACTCAAATAGCTCTAAGTACCAATACCTTATTCGTATATGGAACTCAATAAAATTTACGGAATCAAGTAGTCTACGACATCCTTCTTATATCCGCTCCGAGATTATTCAAACGAATATCTATATCCTGATAACCGCGGTCAATCTGTTCAATGTTGTGAATCACACTCTTTCCCTCTGCAGAAAGTGCCGCAATCAGTAACGATACCCCTGCGCGAATATCAGGCGAGGTCATTTGGATTCCTCTTAAGTTAGTTGCACGGTTCATCCCGATCACAGTCGCACGGTGTGGATCACACAAGATAATCTGTGCCCCCATATCAATTAGCTTGTCTACAAAAAACAACCGGGATTCGAACATCTTCTGATGAATGAGCACACTTCCTTTAGCCTGAGTGGCAACAACCAACACGATACTCAGCAAGTCGGGTGTAAAACCAGGCCAGGGAGCATCGGAAACCGTTAAAATAGAACCGTCGATAAAAGTATCGACTTCGTACATGTCTTGAGACGGAATGTAAAGGTCATCGCCGCGCAATTCCATATCAATCCCGAGTCGTCTAAAGGTCTGCGGAATAATACCCAAATGTTCGTAACCGACGTCTTTAATTGTAATCTCGGATTGCGTCATAGCAGCCATTCCGATAAAACTTCCAATCTCTATCATGTCAGGTAAAATACGGTGATAACAACCTGTAAGCGATTTGACACCCTCAATCCGCAACAGATTACTTCCTACACCTGTTATTTTCGCCCCCATGTTGTTTAACATGCGACACAGTTGCTGCAAGTATGGTTCACAAGCCGCATTGTAAATCGTCGTATGACCTTTGGCTAAAACGGCTGCCATAACAATATTTGCCGTTCCCGTTACCGAAGCTTCATCCATGTGAATATAGAGTCCTTCGAGCTTCTTAGCTTCAACCGTGTAAAAATGTTCCTTCGAATCAAAATTAAACTTCGCACCGAGCTTGATCAAACCTTCAAAATGCGTATCTAATCTCCTACGACCAATTTTATCACCTCCCGGCTTGGGCATAAAAGCCTTCCCAAAACGGGCAAGTAACGGACCGATAATCATTACGGAACCCCGCAAACCGCTGGCGCGTTGTTTGAAGTCTTCTGTTTTTAAATAATCGAGGTCGATTGCTTTCGCTTGAAAAATATATGTTCCTTTTTCAACCTTCTCAATTTTCACCCCCATCGCTTGAAGAAGATTGATCAATTTATTGACATCAATAATATTAGGAAGGTTGGAAATAGTAATTTTATCAGGAGTCAGTAATACAGCACATAGAATCTGTAGTGCTTCATTTTTTGCTCCCTGTGGAATTAACTCTCCTTTTAATTGCTTTCCTCCGTATATTTCAAATGATGCCATGGTATAATATTATTTTCTTCTTTTCTTACCTTTTCTTTTTTTCTTGGGCGCCGGGGTCGTGATGCCGTATTGTTTGAGAATTTGCTTCGTCGATTTTAATTTTTCAGGATGCTGAAGCCTCAATTCGCCTTTGGATAATTCTTTCAAATGTTGAATAATTGCACCGTTCTCTACATTCTCCGTGTGAAACGTTAAATAGTTCTTTTTTAATAAATTAGCCAGCGTTTCGGTGAGATATGTTTTTTCTTCTTCGTCTTTAACCTCTGATGCCGTACGGATCATCTCTTCCGTGTAATAACCAAAATGTCCGTACTTCGCACTATTTTTTGGATAACTCATATCCTCTGGACGTTCTCTGAGCTTTTCAGGCTCTGGAATCGGGTAAGGTGAGTCCACGTCAATCTCAAAATCACTCATAATAAAAAGATGGGTCCACAGCTTGTGCGTATAGTCTTCGACATCACGCAGGTGTGGATTGAGTTGACCCATTACATCAATAATAGCACGCGCGGCCCGATTGCGCTCTTCGCGTGATTCAATTTTCTTGGCATAATCAATCATGTTCTGCACATTCCTTCCATATTCAGGAATATACATCTGTGGACGCTCCGTGTTGTACGAAAGCGCATTCATTCGATCTTCTTTCAACGTATGTTTAGTTTTTAGAATTCAACAATGTACTGCAATTTATCCCCAAATCAGGATAGCAGCGATTACGCCTAAAGCTATAATCGTAAAAATTGTTCCTACTGCCGCTGTAGATTCTTCAAAAAAGTTATTAGCCATAATCATTTGTTTTGCCGTAAAAATAATAAAACTAAATGCTTCCCCGTAATTTTACTGGTAAAAAGTAATAGGGAAAAGATGACCTTCTCTAAAATGTTCAGTCATTTTCAGACCACTACAAATTTCTCATAGAGATTTCAGTCGAAAAGACCCTATAAATGGGAAGACTATGGCGGTAATCATTTAAAATTTTTTGTTCCTACACCCATACAGATGAAGATTTTGTCGCTCTTTACAGCGATTTTATTCTTTGACAAAGATTACTTCTGGTTGCGGTTCAACGGCCTTGCGAATTAATTTCTCATCGCTTTTCATAATTTGCCACTCTTCAATAACTCCGCTCTCCAGCTTCACCCGTATCGCGTAATAACGATCGGTATCAGCTGTCACTGAATAGTCACCGTGAAGCACCCGCTCTTCTGTGCTTAACCAAAGCTCATCGTAGGTCAGCTCAAGTGTATAAGATGTGGGCTCAAAAGTCACTTCAGCGCCATCAATATCCGTTGTATACATCGACTGCTCCCCTGTATAAGTACCTAAATAACGCTTGGGAAAAGGGCGATTACCTAAAAAGCATGATGAAACCAACATGATCACCACTGAGAAGATCAACACAGTGCTGCCTTTTAAAAGAATAGATAAAAAACTGCCTTTCATAATAGTGTAAAAATAAGGAAAAATTGTCTGCTAATCAGTTGGGGAAACTGTAGCCTTATTTTATTGCTTCATCAATGCTGTTTAGCATGAAAATATCACAATGGTATATTTAAAATAGTGGGGTGTTCGATCGACCAGCGCAAGACGAGTTCTAACCAACTGATAAACTGGCGGCTAACCTTGTTAACTAGCTGCGCTGAGCACCTATGGCTGGTTCAATGAATTTTCAACGATGCAGGGTATACTAACAACTCGCTATCATCTTCAAATTTTTTCCAGTCTGGAATGTACTTCTAATTTTTGAGGAACATTATTTTTGCGATGGTCTTTTCAGAAAAAGCACTAACTTTATTTTTCAATTCATACGATCATGGAGCAATATCATAAATTATTACAGCACATTATTGATCATGGAATCGATCGGGGAGATCGAACAGGCACTGGAACGCGTTCTATATTTGGCTATCAAATGCGTTTTGACCTGGCAGATGGGTTCCCGTGTGTGACAACTAAAAAATTACACCTCCGATCCATCATTCATGAATTGCTGTGGTTTATAAGCGGCGATACCAATATCAACTATTTAAAAGAAAACAACGTATCTATCTGGGACGAATGGGCTGACAAAAATGGTGATTTAGGTCCGGTTTATGGTCACCAATGGCGTTCTTGGCCTGATGGAAACGGGGGAACTATTGATCAAATTGCACAGTTAGTAGATCAATTAAAAAACAATCCCAATTCACGAAGACACATTGTTTCAGCCTGGAATGTGGCCGATGTTAAAGATATGGCCTTGCCACCATGTCACTGTCTTTTTCAATTCTTTGTTGCGGATGGAAAATTGAGTTGTCAGCTCTACCAGCGTTCCGCCGATACTTTTTTGGGCGTTCCTTTCAATATTGCGAGTTACGCTTTATTTACAATGATGCTCGCTCAAGTTTGCGAACTGAAACCTGGTGAATTCATCCATACATTCGGTGATGCGCACCTCTACTCCAACCATTTTGAACAGGCACGATTGCAATTATCACGAGATCCAAAACCTTTACCTTCCATGAAAATCAATCCTGAAATAAAGGACATATTTGCATTTGAATATGAAGATTTTCAATTGGAAAATTATGATCCATATCCCAGTATTAAAGCACCCATTGCGGTATAATTTCAACATATGAAGTACACGATAATTGTTGCAATCGGAACGAATAATGAGATTGGTAAAAACAATGATCTCCTCTGGCATTTACCCCGTGATATGCAATTCTTCAAAAAGACGACTATGAATCACGTCGTTATCATGGGCCGTAAAAACTGGGAATCAATTCCGGAACGGTTTCGTCCGTTGAGCGATCGCGAAAATATCGTATTAACACGAAATTTAAATTACGCGGCAGATGGAGCCAAGATGATCACCAAATTTAGTGCAATACCAGCTGCAGTTGCGAATTCAGACAAGAAATGCTTTATTATCGGGGGCGCACAAATCTATCGGCTCGCACTGGATGACGGTAACGTCAATGAAATGTATATTACTCATGTCGAAGCTGCATTTGATGCCGATACATATTTCCCTTCCGTCGATCTGAGTTCGTGGCAACAAGAAATCATCCTGAAACAAGAAAAAGACGCTAAAAACCCCTACTCTTTCACCGTTAAACGCTATTGGAAAGAAGCATGAAACTGTGCATGGCCGAAAAACCGAGTGTGGCAAAAGATATTGCCAATGTGATAGGTGCCAACCAACGCAAAGATGGTTACTATGAAGGTAATGGTTACCAGGTTTCCTGGACTTACGGACATTTATGTACGCTTAAGGAACCTAAGGATTATCTCGAAGAATGGAAATTCTGGAATTTGCGACACTTGCCCATGGTTCCTTCGCGCTTTGGTATCAAGGTCATCGAACAAGAGAGTATCCAACGACAGTTTAACATCGTTCAGCGTTTGGTGGAGCACGCCACGGAAGTCATTAATTGCGGTGATGCGGGCCAGGAAGGAGAAGTGATCCAACGATGGGTCTTGCATAAAGCTAAATGTAAAGTTCCTATCAAACGGTTGTGGATCAGCTCTCTCACGGAAGAAGCTATTAAAGAGGGATTCGAACAACTCAAAAGTGCACAGCAATTCAACAATTTATATGCAGCGGGAAGTACGCGCGCTATTGGAGACTGGATACTGGGTATCAATGCCACACGACTGTTTACGAAGAAATTTGGTCATCAAAAACAAGTGCTGTCAATTGGAAGAGTTCAAACGCCTACCTTGGCCATGATTGTTAAGCGACAGCTCGAAATTGATCATTTTAAACCACAGGATTATTGGGAACTTCGCACCGTTTATCGCGACACCGAATTTAACAGTGTACTGGGCAAGATCAAAAAGGAAGAAAAAGCAAAATATGCTCTGGAAAAAATCTCAGAAGCGGAATTTACCATCACCTCATTCGAGCAAAAGGAGGGAAAAGAAAAACCTCCGCGATTATTCGATTTGACGGCCTTGCAAGTAGAAACCAATAAAAAACTGGGCTACTCGGCCGATCAAACACTGAAACATATTCAAAGTTTATATGAAAAAAAACTGGTGACGTACCCCCGCGTGGACACAACTTATCTTCCCGAGGATGTCTATCCCAAGATTCCAGGCATCTTGAAAAATTTAAAATACTACCAAGAACTTGTCGCTCCGATTCTAGAAAGTAAAATTCGGAAGAGTAAACAAGTCTTCGATAATAAAAAGGTTACAGATCACCATGCAATCATCCCGACAGGTGTCCATCCATCAGGAATTTCTGTCGAAGAGAAACGAGTCTATGACACAGTGGTCAAGCGATTTATTTCAGTTTTCTATCCTGATTGTAAAGTGAGCAATACCACCGTTCTCGGAGAAGTGTTGAAGTTGGAATTCAAAGCGACGGGAAAACAGATTCTTGAACCCGGTTGGCGAAAGGTATACGCCGTCGATAAGAATAAATCCAAGAATAAGGACGAAAAAATCATGCCCACGTTTGAAAAAGGAGAAAAAGGCACGCATGAACCACGTATTGACCAAAAGAAAACATCGCCACCCAAACCATATACGGAAGCTACACTGCTGCGCGCAATGGAAACGGCTGGTAAGCAAGTAGATGATGAAGAAATGCGTGAACTGCTAAAAGATAATGGAATTGGACGCCCTTCTACCCGTGCGAATATTATTGAGACACTCTTCCGCAGACGCTACATTACGCGTAATCGAAAATCAATCCTCGCTACGCAAACGGGAATTGACCTCATCAAGGTTATTGATAATGAAACTTTAAAATCTCCGCAATTGACTGGAGATTGGGAAGGAAAACTACGCCTGATTGAAAAAGGTGAGTTTCAACCAGAGCAATTCAAAAAAGAATTGGTAGAAATGGTGGTTAAACTAACCAACGAGGTGTTGTTCAACGAAAAACAACAGACGATTACTATTATTGACGAAGAAGAACTCAACAATAAAAAGAAAGCTGCTTCCGGAAAAAAAGGTAAAAAACGCGCTACCAGCAAAAAAACAACGATCACAGAACTGCAATGCCCGAAATGCGAACAGGGAACACTAATAAAAGGTAAAAAAGCCTATGGTTGTGAACGCTTCAAAGCGGGTTGCCAATTTGTAGTTCCCTTTGAGTTTATGGGCAAAAAACTGACGAATAAGCAGCTCTCCGATTTGATCCAAAAAGGAAAAACAACTAAGATCAAAGGATTTAAAGTTCCGGGAAGTGATGACAAAAAAGAGGGAAAACTGCAGTTTACCGATGATTTTAATATTGAATTAACTGAATAAATTTATGGCACGGACAATTGTTACACTGTTGGCGTTCGTTTTGCTAATTATCTTGCATGGCAACATCGAAAAAGGATCGCAGACGCTGGGTCTTTCGTTTACGTTTTCTAAAATGCTGCCTTACATGTTGCAAGGAATTGTGCTGATCGTTCTGCTAGTAGAAGTTTACCGTACATTTTTGATGCAACTCCCGTTGATGTTGAGAAGGTTATTGGGATTGATTGTGCTTATCGGCAGTGGCGGCGTTGCTTTTGCTATACATCCGATTTACGAAGGCGATTTTAAACACGAATACCGACCGGTGATTTTTAGCGGGAAGTCTTCACAACAACTCCATGATGGGTTAACCATGATCGTATTGCCCGGTTGCCCCTACTGCTACGAACGCGTGGAGGACCTGAATCGTTTCGTTGAACTCTATCCTGCAGAAGCCGTTCATATTCAAGTTATCAATAAAGATTCGCTTGCGCTGAAAGAATATCGTGAGCGCGCCCACGAGCTGATTGAGGTGTCTTTCGCTAAGAATCAAAAAACCCTGAGCAGCATTACTGGTAAACGCTACCCGAGCTTTATTTACATGCGCCAGGAGACCAATAAAGCAATGCTATGGAATAACAACGGATTTGGTGTAGCTGCCATGGATTTTATATTAGATCAACAGTAATTTCAGTATTTTAGATTTAACATTTTGAGATTAAAGTTATAGTTGATTAATAATCCTCCACCCTCTCCACTCTTGCTCCACACTCTCTACTCTTGCT
>CAYFTH010000086.1:8394-13111 GCA_964346075.1 uncultured Fluviicola sp.
CTCTCCACTCTTGCTCCACACTCTCTACTCTTGCTGAATACTCAATACTCTTGCTCAAGCCCCCACTACGCTGCCTTCATCTTCGCCATTTTTGAACGGGCAAACTGTGCTTTCGCATAGGCTAATGTCACGCGGTATTCTTTGAGTTCATCTTTCTTCGAGGGTATATCAAACATTGCTTCCGTGAGAATCGCTTCACATATTGATCGCAATCCACGCGCACCCAATTTAAATTCAATGGCTTTTTCTACAATAAAGTCCAGAACGTCACTGTCAAATTTCAAGTCGATCCCATCAATTTCGAACAGTTTAACATACTGCTTCACCAAAGCATTCTTCGGCTCCGTTAAGATTCTGCGTAATGCTTTTGCATCAAGTGGGTTCAAGTAAGTCAACACCGGAAAGCGTCCGATCAACTCAGGAATTAATCCAAATTCTTTCAAATCCGTTGGATTGATAAACTCCAAAAGATTTTCTTTATCAATACGTTCTTCTTCTGAGTTGGAGAAACCAATCGTTTGACGATTCACGCGACGTGCAATTAATTTTTCAATTCCATCAAAGGCACCACCACAAATGAACAAAATGTTCTGTGTATTCACTTTGACCATTTTTTGCTCTGGATGTTTACGCCCCCCTTGAGGTGGAACGCTCACTTCTGTGCCTTCCAATAATTTCAATAGAGCTTGTTGCACACCTTCTCCTGAAACGTCACGCGTAATCGATGGATTATCGCTTTTCCGCGCTATTTTGTCAATCTCATCTATAAATATGATGCCGCGTTCAGCTGCTTTGGCGTTATAATCTGCCGCCTGGAGTAAGCGCGAAAGAATACTTTCAACATCTTCACCAACGTATCCTGCCTCTGTCAACACCGTAGCGTCGGCAATGCAGAAAGGTACGTTTAACATTTTTGCAATCGTCTTGGCCAACAATGTTTTACCTGTACCTGTTCGTCCTACAAGTACAACATTCGACTTATCGATTTCGATATCATCTTCATCAACCCGCTGATTCAATCGTTTATAATGATTGTAGACTGCAACAGACATCGTTTTTTTTGCCGCCAGCTGACCAATAACATATTCATCGAGGTGATCCTTGAGTTCAATTGGTTTCATTAAATTCAAAGGCGCATCAGCATCACCTTCTTCCTGACCAATACTGTTGTTACTGTTGTTGGGAATTTCTTCCTTCACAATTGATTGTGCCTGAATAATACAGTTATCACATATATGTCCGGAAATACCGGCAATCAGCAGTCGCACCTGACTCTTTGGGCGACCACAAAACGAACATGTTGTTTCTTTCTTGCTCATAAAATTGGTAAAAAAAAGGCCAATTCGAAAATTGACCTTTTAAATTCGTTACAAAGATAGTTATTTCGACTTGCGTAGCAAAACTTCATCGACCATACCGTAATCCTTAGCTTCTTTAGCTGTCATCCAGTAATCTCGGTCTGAATCTTCCTCTACTTTATCAAAAGGTTTTTTCGTGTGATCAGCAATGATCTCGTAAAGCTCCTTTTTCAATTTCAAAATTTCGCGCGTAGTAATTTCAATATCAGAAGCTTGACCTTGTGCGCCTCCTAATGGCTGGTGAATCATAACCCGTGAGTGTCTCAAGGCTGTTCGTTTTCCTTCTGCGCCGGCACACAGCAGTACAGCCCCCATTGAAGCGGCTAAACCTGTACAGATGGTCGCCACATCAGGACTAATATACTGCATGGTGTCATACATACCTAGACCGGCGTAGACACTCCCTCCCGGTGAATTCAAATAAATCTGAATATCTTTTTTCGGGTCAACAGACTCTAAAAACAAGAGCTGCGCGTTGATAATATTCGCCACCTGGTCATTAATACCTGTACCCAGAAAAATAATGCGATCCATCATCAATCGCGAAAATACGTCCATCTGTGTCATGTTCAACTGGCGTTCCTCTATAATGTATGGAGTTAATGAAGACTCAATGTAATTTCCTAGATGTGTACTATTGATCCCCATGTGCTTGGTTGCAAACTTCTTAAATTCGTCTCTATCGTGCATGTTGTTGTTATTTCAAATTTGACGTTAAATATACAATTCCCGTTGGAAATTGTTGGGATAAACCGCATAGAATTTGCTTATGACGACCACATCAACGAACAAATACAATATATCAAACAGAGAAAACATATCCATCCTTCAATATGGTAAACACCGTTGAGAAAACCGTTGAATTTCAATAAAAACTAAGGCGGCATCAAAGATGCTTTACCGAACATATTCTCTATATTCGTGAGTAAAGTTGAAAACATGAAGGAAAAACAAACCATAAGTACAATTACATCGTTTCTGGAACAACGAGCTCCGTTGTCGAGTCAAGAATCCTATGACAATTCAGGATTAATTGCAGGCGATCCTTCTGAGGCAGTACAAGGTGTACTGTTAGCGTTGGATTGCACCGAGGCAGTTGTGGATGAAGCGATCGAAGTGGGCGCAAACATGATCATTGCCCACCACCCTATCGTTTTTAAGGGAATAAAAAAACTCAACGGAAATAATTATGTTGAACGAACGGTGATCAAAGCGATCAAAAATGATATTGCCATCTACGCCATACATACCAACCTGGACAATTATCGCTTTGGTGTCAATCAGGAAATTGGTAAGCGTATAGGTCTTGAAAACCTGAACATTCTTTCCCCGGCAAAAAATGCACTTAAAAAGCTGATCGTTTTTTGTCCTGAGAAGAATACAGCCGAAGTATCACAGGCAATGTTTCAGGCGGGTGCAGGAAATATCGGTGAATATGACGAATGCAGCTTCGAAACCCAGGGTCAAGGTGGATTTCGGCCCAATGAAGCAGCCAACCCTGCTATTGGTGAACGGGGACAACGCGAAACCGTCCACGAACACAAAATTGAGGTCATCGTTTCCTCGCACCAGCTGTCGCGCGTTTTATCGGCTATGAACACCGCTCACCCTTACGAGGAAGTCGCACATGACATCATAACGCTCGATAACAAAAATCAATACGAGGGCGCGGGAATGGTCGGCGAACTTCCAGAACCCATGGAAACCACTGCATTTCTGGAACACCTCAAGAGGACATTCGACTGTTCCGTCATCCGCCACACGCAGCTACTCAAAGACAACATTCAACGGGTTGCTTTCTGCGGTGGAGCCGGGAGTTTTTTATTGAACGCGGCAAAAGGAAAAAAAGCCGATATTTACATCACGGGAGATTTCAAATATCACGAGTTTTTTGATGCAGAAAATGATATCGTCATCGCTGACATTGGTCATTACGAAAGCGAACAATTTACACCGAACTTACTTCTTAGTATTTTGAAGAAAAATTTTATTAACTTTGCATTTCATTTAAGTAAGGTGAATACAAATCCTATTAATTATTTTTAGCATTTATGGCAACAAAATCAAAGGCTAAATCCAATGCAACAATCGCAGAGCGATTAGATGCGCTTTCAAATCTACAGCAAATCGATTCAGAAATTGATCGTCTGTTGACCGTTCGTGGTGAGCTTCCTTTGGAGGTGGAAGATCTGGAAGATGATATCCACGGATTGGACAAACGCGTGAATAAACTTCAAGAAGAGCTGGATGAGATCGATCAGGAAATCAGCGATCGAAAAAATGAACAAAAAGAGGCTCAAGCCGCAATTTTATCTTACAAAGAAAAACAAGATAACGTAAGAAATAATCGTGAATTTGAATCGCTTGAGAAAGAAATCGAATATCAAGAATTAGAAATTCAGCTTCACGAGAAAAAATCGAAAGAAGCTAAGGCGCGTTTAGAACACAAGAAAGAAGTACTCGACGAAGCACAAGAAAAATTAGACCTCAGAAAACAAGACCTTGATAAGAAAAAGTCTGAGCTGGATGAAATCGTGGCTGAAACTGAGAAAGAGGAGGAGAAATTGCGAAAGAAGTCTGAAAAGGCACGCAAGAAACTCGACGATCACCTCACCAAGGCGTATGATCGCTTGCGGTCAAGTGCGAAAAATGGTCTTGCCGTTGTCCCGGTGGATCGTGACTCTTGTGGCGGATGTTTTAATCGCATTCCCCCGCAACGGCAGCTCGATATTGTTCAAAAGAAAAAGATTATCATCTGTGAACATTGCGGAAGAATATTAGTCCCTACTGACAATTTCGCCGATTAGATAAGGCTTGAAATCAAATGATAAAAAGGAGATGCTTAACGGATCTCCTTTTTTTTGTATCCGAGCTATTCCCTTCAGCGATTATGGATTAACGCAATTTTTAGGTTGCTCCTTTATTTTTTCATTATAAAGAGTTGGGTTACCAACTTAGGTCGTAAAAACTAACGTAATCGTGAGAGATACAATTTCAGATTGTTCAAGATAAACATTAAATGAATATGCATAACTTTACTAGGAATAGCTCAAAATGCTTTATTTACTTTTTATTCACAAGTTGTATGTCTTTTTTGTGTTCATGAGCTCACGTTGTTCGGTTCGCATTACTCACTTTTGTGAGTTTTAAAAGTGTTCGTGAGCTCCCTTCGGTCGGTTGCTCCAAAAAGTAACAAAAATATCTAGCGCTTAATAGTTGATCTCGTTTGCACTTCTGAAAATTGATGATGGTCCCTGCGCTAACGCTTGGTCTTCAAAAGCTGCGCTTTTTCTTTTCCTCCGTAGGGCTCCGGAGCTTTCACCATCATTAACAATTTCCAGTTCGTTGCTCCTTCGATC
>CAYFTH010000087.1:0-13082 GCA_964346075.1 uncultured Fluviicola sp.
CAGCCACTTGAAGATGAGTAGATCATTCAATAAAAAGCAAGCCGTTGAAACGGCCGGGAAGTTGAAAACGCATTCTATTGCTTGCGGGATTGCCTGTCCGCCAGCGGGGAATCCCGCAGCACTAGAATGCTCAAGCAAAATAGTATTCCAATTTCTCTCATCGCTTCAATCCGGAATTTCAAATGCCTTTACCTGGATAAAGGGATGGGGACCAGCAATACCAGCTTGTCCTTTCTCTCCAGGTTGACCAGGCGCTCCATCTACTCCGGGAGACTGACCAGGCGCTGGTTCACCTCCATCTCCAGGCTCACCAGCGGCTCCAGCTTTTCCTGGCGCACCACCTTCATTGATAATAGTTAACCGGGGCTCAATACTAGCAGCGTTCGGATGGATCAGTACAATAACATTGCCGCCGTTTGCACCATCACCGCCGTCTCCACCAGTTCCGCCATCACCTCCATCTCCGGGCTCCCGATCATCTTTTCCTTTTTTACCGCGACTGCCATTACCACCATCGCCTCCATCACCTCCATCGCCTCCAGAAACATCAATCAAAAGGTCTGCAGGGTTTGTCGTTTGATAAAAATAAACCGCATTGCTATCGAGAATTTCCGCTCGTATAAAGAACATTTCCTTTTCTCGCCAGATATTAATCTTTGCAGAAGAAGCATTTTCTCCATCTCTACCATCTTCAGCGTCTTTTCCATTTTTTCCGTCAGAAAGCAACACAGGTCGCAATCGCGGACCTTTATCATTAGCATCTGCTCCGTCCGCTCCACTTAAGTCAATCCTCAAAGGAGCTGAGAAATCCAGCACGAGTTCTTTATTATAGACCAGCGAATCATCATCTTCGCTCAAAATCACCCGATAATCTAACGACTTTTGATCAAATTTCTTCGGACCTCGAGCTATATAAAGTTCTTGATATTTGAAGTTGTAAGTCAGCTCTTCTCCTTTTACATCAATTTGATGACTGCGCGAAACATCCGTTCTTTTCCCGGCAGCATTCACATTATAGAGTTTAATCGGGACTGTATCTCCATAGGTAAAGGATTCTTTCTGTAGTTCTACCTCGATGTTTTCGCTGTTTTCTATGGCAATTTTATTATTTCCACAAGCTGACACCAGGATTAGGCATACGACGAACAACGCTATTGTTTGAATACGGTTCACACCATTTTCACTCAAATGGATCATACAATTCAATTTTATTATTTGACATACCGCATTGTACAAGATGCATACGTTAACAACTCCAATTCATGATTGCAATATATAAAAAATACGATTAACGCTTTTTTTTGCGTTTGGGAACCGGGTCATGCCCTGAACCACCCCAGGGATGACAGGAGGCTATCCGTTTGAGCGCCATCCATCCACCTTTGATCACCCCCCACTCTTTAATGGCCTGAACAGAATATTGAGAACATGTGGGGTGGTAGCGGCAACTCGCAGGGGTTAGAGGACTGATGACATATTGATAAAACCTTATCAAAACGATAAAAGGAAAAGCGAGCATACGTTTCAACCAGTGCATATTACAAAACTACTCAAAAGTTGCGCAATTCCAGTGACAGATGGTACACGCTTTCAACCAATAAAAAAATCATACGCTAACTTTCAGTGAATGAAAAAATAAACTATCTTTGCACATTCATTAAAAAACAAGTAATATGAACAAGTACGAAACTGTTTTCATTTTAACTCCCGTTTTGTCTGAAGAGCAGGCAAAGGAAGCAGTCACAAAGTTCGAGGGCGAAATCAAGGAATTGAGTGGTAAAGTGAACCACACAGAATCTTGGGGGCTCAAGAAATTAGCTTATCCAATTCAAAAGAAAACTACAGGTTTTTACTTTTTGTTAGAATTTGAAGGAGAAGGTGACATCATTTCTCAAATGGAGGTATCTTTTAAGCGCGATGAGCGCGTGATGCGTTTCCTTACAGTAAAAATGGAGAAGCACCATCAAGAATGGGCAGAAAAGCGAAAGTCGCGCATGAAGAAAAATGCGAAACCAGCAACTGCAGAGTAATTAAAGTAAAAACTGAACAAAAGAATTGAGATATGGCACAAAATGATGTAAGATACCTTACGCCGGTAAACATAGAGATCAAGAAAGAGAAGTATTGTCGCTTCGAGAAGAGTGGAATTAAGTTTGTTGATTACAAAGACGCAGATTTCTTGCTTAAATTATTAAATGAGCAAGGTAAGATCTTACCACGTCGTATTACTGGGACGTCGTCAAAATACCAACGAAAAGTTAACAAGGCGGTGAAGCGAGCGCGACACCTCGCAATTCTTCCATACGCTGGAGATCAATTGCGTTAGTCCTTTTATTCACTCATAACAAGAACATAGAACAATGGAACTTATATTAAAGAAAAACGTAGATAAACTAGGCTATAAAGACGATATTGTCGAAGTAAAGCCTGGATATGCACTTAACTTCTTGATTCCACAAGGATATGGTATTATCGCTAACCCTTCTGCTAAGAAAGCACATCAAGAAGTTTTGAGACAACGATCGCACAAAGAGGAAAAGATCAAAGAAGAAGCACAAGAAATCGCCAATAAAATTGATGGAATAACCATCAAAATTGGTGCGAAAGTAGGTGAAAATGGACGAATATTTGGTTCTGTCAATACCGTACAATTATCTGAAGCGCTTAAAGCGAAAGATATTGACGTAGACCGTAAATCTTTGAAAATAAAAGATGAGCCAATAAAAGAAGTGGGGACCTACAGCGCTGTGGCAAATCTTCATAAAGATGTTTCCGCTGAATTTCAGTTTGAAGTAACTGGAGAATAAAAATATGGCGATTATTTTCGCTCCATAAGCCGTTTGGTCATCACCAGACGGCTTTTTTATTGGGGGAGTTTTGTGGGTATTTTTTCTACCCGGTCATTGAGCAAAATACTACCCGTAACCGCCACATTTAACGAACGGTAACCGGGTAAACGCACCCATTCATGACATTGGTCAAGAACTTTTGGTGGTAAGCCATTATCCTCCGCTCCCAACAAATATACCGCTCTTCGCGGATGTTCAAAATCAACGAGCGGTATTGCACGATGATCCAGCTCGACACCCACCAATCGACAATCGTAAGGAATATGTTTTCGAAAGTCATCAAAGTCTTCATAATGAAAAAGCGGCATTCGCGTCCAGGTCTTTAACACGTCGCTGGTTTGTTTTTTATATTTTTTACCAATCGTAAAAATATATGATGCGCCAAGAATATATGCAGATCGCCATAACGTACCAATGTTATGGTCGCGCTTATGCCCCATTATACCAATACCACAATAATTCATTTCTTGATCCCTTACCTTCATCTTCTTTTCTATCAAAAGTAGTTAAAACAAGTGTACTTCACTGTATTTCCATTAACCCTGCCACCTGATAGGACTAAATCGTCTGTGTATCGCACTGCCTGAAACCTATAAATGATCTTTTTCGTGTTTACGATGTATTGTAATGCGTGTCATTTTTCTACATTTTTTTTAGCAAACTGAAATGACTACTTTTGTGCCCACTTTTAAAGGAAAAAATATGGCGCCAACAGATCAAGAGAAAGAACGCAAAGCAAAAATGAATGCACTCCTTACAGACCTAAAGTCTGGCGAAGAGAAAAAAATTTCTAAAGCACTCAAAGGACTTAAAGTTCATGGTGATGACGAAGCCATCCTTCCCATCATCGAAGTTTGGTCAGCAGGCGTAGCTCCAAGCACTGAGAACGCTATTATCACTTTTATCGGAGATATTAAATCCTCTTCAAGTGCCGATATTATCATGGAAATCTTACTTGATAATACGTTTAAGAACATCCATTTACCTCTACTTACGACGGTCTGGAACAGTAAAGTTGATTACTCTGAATACCTAGTAGATTTTGTAACATTAGCGATTCAACATGATTTTATGGTCACGTTGGAATGCCTGACAATTATTGAGAACATGGACGGTCCTTTCCCAGAGCATCATTTCCTGGATGCTGAAATCATTCTTCGCGAGTATGCTGAAAAACACCAAAAAAATGCGATTGA
Source organism: uncultured Fluviicola sp. (assembly GCA_964346075.1). Taxonomy (GTDB): domain Bacteria; phylum Bacteroidota; class Bacteroidia; order Flavobacteriales_D; family Crocinitomicaceae; genus Brumimicrobium. The sequence continues at coordinate 4,046 of CAYFTH010000087.1, forward strand.
AGATGATAAAAAGCTGAAGCTCATCGGTGAATTACGCACAGTTCTCAAGAATATGGAGCAACAAAACGTTGATTTGCTCTAGTTCGGGTTGTAAAGATCAATGTACACGAACGCTCAACTAATATTTTCAAGATAACTGTGCTTATCTTCTTCGACCCGAATACGTCATAGCTTCTCCTTTGCCAAAACCGAAGCTCACACTAAAAGTAAAAAAGCGCCGACGTTGTTCAAAACTGTACGTATAATTTTGCCCTTGATCGACCACATATTCTCGAATTCTTGAAGCAAAAATATCGCGTACTGAGAGGCTGAAAATCAATCGACCGTCCAGCACCTTTTTGCGGACACCTGCATTCATAAAGGCGAATCCAGATCGCCTTCCCTGAATAGTTACGTAAGGTGACCTGTACTCCCCGGAAAGCTCCATATCAAATCCGTTTTTAAATTTCAATTTAGAGGTTAATTGTGCCGATCCTTTCTGACCGTTGAAATCGAAATCCTGCTCATTGAAATTCCCTGTTCTTGTAAAATAACTCACATTCATTTCACCATTGAAAGTTAACCAGTCAGTTGCCTTATACTTCGCATTCACCTCTAATCCTGAGGTATTACTTTGACCTACATTTTCAGGTCGCCTGACATTCACATTGCCTTCAAAAAAGGAGACCCGTTCAATCACTTCAGTCGTATAAAGGTGATAAATACTGGAGTTAAGTGTAAATTTTTCCCAAATAAAAATACCCGTTAATTCGTAAGAATCTGTGAACTCGGGCATCAAATTCGGATTTCCCTGTCGAATGTTGAAATTGTTACGGATATTAAAAAATGGATTCAAGTCCCAGAGTCGGGGTCGATAAATCCGTCTCGAATATCCCGCCTGAATAGAATAGCGTTTCGAAAACTTATAAGACGTGTGAAGCGAAGGGAATAGATTGGAATAATTCTGTTCATTCGATGCATTTGTCGTTACAAGCAACGTATTTAATATTGTATTTTCTCCTCGCAGCCCCATTTTTACACCCCATTTGTCACCTTCATAGGATCCAGTTGCATAGACCCCTAACACTTTTTGAAGGTACTCGAAGTTATTGGTCAAATTGGAATCAGCCACCCAGTCATTATTTTCCCGATTGTAAACAGCGTAATTATTCCCGACATCATTGATATCATATTGTGCTCCCGTCTCGAGCGTAATTTTATCGGATAAAGGGTTTGTATAGTCAATTTTAAAAGTATAATCAGTTTTTTGATAGTCTGTTCTCGTTCGTTGATTGGGTGATGGATCCATGCCCTGAATACCGCGATTGACAAACATAGACGATTGATCTTTACCAAAATACCGCCCCAACGCACTCATTGAAAATTGATGATCCTCATTGTTTTTAAACGTCTTGGCATATTGCAAATCGTATTCCCACTTTGGATTGACAGCATCCGTTGTTTCATCACGGGACCATTCTGCGAGCGTGTTATTATTAAAATCGAGTCGTTCAAACGTTGTAGATGATGGTTGATCCTCAATCTCGTAGGCAAAACTGCCGGAGAGCGTAATAACATTGCGCTCATTGATGTGGTAATCCGTACCCAATGTAATGTTATAAAAGTTCTCGTTGCGATAATTCACCCCATCACTGAGCACAGTTGTACTATCATTAAAATTGGTGTTTTCGTTATTGAAGTACTCGGGAAGAGAACGATAACCTGCTCCGAACTGCGTAAAAAAGTTAAACTTTTCTGTGCGATAATTCATACTGCCTCCCAGACTATGATTATGAGGCCATCCTGTATTGGCTGAAACAGATCCATTCAGTCCTTTTTTATCATCTTTTTTCAAGACGATATTAATAATTCCCGACGAACCCTCTGCCTGGTATTTTGCGGAAGGATTGGTAATCACCTCAATTTTTTCAATCTGATCCGCTGTGATACTCCCGAGCGCCCCACTTTGTTCATCTGCGAGTACAGAAGGTTTTCCATTAATTAATAGTTGAACTCCTCCATTATTTCGCAAGGTGATCGCCCCTTCTATATCGACATTAACAGAAGGAACATTATTCAATACTTCCAGTGCTCCCATACCCGTGCTACTGATATCTTTTCCCACATTGAATACACGTTTATCCAATTCAAATTCTAAGGATGATCGCTCTGCCCGTATTTCCACTCCTTCGAGATCTTTCACTGTTCTTTCCAGAAAAATAGTCCCCAAAGCTATTGCTGATGAGCTCGAGGACAAGGTATCAATGACTTTTGTAGCGAATCCCATAAACGTAATTTCCAAAAAGATTCTTTGATTTGTGATTTCAATTTGAAACAATCCTTTCTCGTTTGTGCTTGCTCCTTTGATCACAGTAGAATCAACAGCAGATTTCAATACAACAGTTGCATAGGGTATGGGTTCCTTACTGCTGGATTCCACTACTTGTCCGGTGATTTCAAGTGCAGGAGCCTGGGCACTTCCTTTAAAGGATAAACCAGCTATAATAATAATCAGGATACCAGTTGTGAATAAAAACTTCATATGACATCACTACATGAACACTAAACGAGTCATAATGTTTTAAAGCTACTTTTGAATTATAAATAACCGCGCACTAAAATAAGCCATTAATTTCAGCATCGATTGAAGAGATGATTTTTCCGAGATCTTCAGGGTCTTTGTGGTAATTGTTATGATCCACATCGATGATTAATAACTTCCCCTTGTCATACGTGCTGATCCAGGCTTCATAGCGCTCATTCAGTCGTTTTAGGTAGTCCAGACGTATGCTCTCTTCATAATTACGTCCGCGCTCTTGTATCTGATTCACTAAGGTCGGCACACTCGCACGAAGGTAAATGAGTAAATCTGGAGGTGACACAAAGGACTCGATCAAGTTGAAAAGCGAAAAATAATTTTCAAAATCACGTGTTGTCATGAGTCCCATAGAATGTAGATTGGGAGCGAAAATAAAAGCGTCTTCATAGATGGTACGATCTTGAATTACCATGCGATCCGTTTGCTGAATTTCTTGAATTTGCGTGAAACGAGAGTTCAGGTAGTAGATTTGTAAATTAAACGACCAGCGTTGCATATCTTCATAAAAATCATTGAGGTAAGGATTTTGAGCCACATCTTCATAGTGAGTCTCCCAATTATAATGCTTAGCTAACAACTCTGTCAACGTCGTTTTCCCTGAACCAATATTTCCTGCTACCGCGATATGCATAATTCCATCTATTTAGATGGACTAAAATACAAATATTGTTGGATTGCTTGACCAATTTGGATCGCAAAATTAAAAGGAAAATGGTATTTATACTAAGACACAGTTCATATAGCGTTCCTACCGATCTATTAAAAAGCGGATGAATCGTTGAATAGAACTTCGGCTGATGACGCAATTTCAACTCAATTCCACTGGAGACTGTATTTTTGAATGCCATCGGATACTTCAAGAAAGATAAAGGCCCCATTCACTCGCAACGCCTTAACATTTTCTACGGGAAGCTCTACATTGACTTTTTCATCCGTTTTGCGATCGATGCGTACAATTTGATTTCCTCGTATGAAATAGAAAAAGTGCTTATCAAAATAGACTGCTTTTGTACCTGTTATAGGATAAAAACGTACCAGCGTACCATAATAATCAAATAAATAGATTCCTTTTTTGGGATAAAAAAGCAACAATTCATTACCTTGTTCAAACAAAATTTCCGGTTCAGACTCCCGCGTAATAGCAGTAAGATTATTGATCGTAGAATTTTGTCTACCGCGAGCATCAATCAGTAATAACCGCGCATTATCGCCATCATATATCCAGAATCGGTTCGTTTGATTCGAGTAACAGACATTCGTAGCGTATGCCACCGAAAAATCTGCGAGATCATTCGTGCCATCCTGAAAAGTCAACGTATTATCGACAAAAGCAATGACCTGTTGATCTTCCGAAAAGACCAATGTTTTTAAAGAATGTCTTGCATCGAGCACAGTTATTTCCCCAAATTGCTTAGTACTTTGGGAAAACAGTTCAGCAAAAGAAGTATCTAATTTAGTGAGCACATCTCCTTGAGACAGTAGAATTTTCCCCATAGGATCCACATCCCAGGCATTAATCGACTTCGCTTTGTATTCATGAATTTTTGTCCAACGGGCTGTTTGTGCAAACGCATTCACTACACTAAAACAGAAAACCACACTGATCATGAACCACTTCATACTGATGTTATCTTCTCAAGAATTGTTCCGTTGTTCGCAGATAAAATTTCTTCGACTACCGAGCGACTATTGGAAAGACGAGGCACTTTATGCTGTCCTCCTAGCTTCCCTTTCGATTTCAACCATTTTTCAAAAGTTCCCGAAGCCATGTGATGTACTTTTGGAAAGTCCAACGTTAAATTATTCGTGCGTTTGGCATCATAATCCGAGTTAATAGCACGCAGTGCACTATCGAGTGACGCAGCAAATGTTTCGATATCGGTTGGTTCTTTCGAAAATTCAACCAGCCATTCATGTCCACCCTGCTTACCCTCTTCCATAAAAACAGGACAAGCCGTATAATCTTTAAGCAAGGCTGATGTTTCGCGGCAAGCTTCTTCGAGTGCCCGATCGGCATTTTCTACAATAACTTCTTCACCGAATACGTTGATAAAATGTTTTGTGCGTCCCGAAACCACCACGCGATAAGGAGCAATACTGGTAAATTTTACGGTATCTCCTATAATGTAGCGCCAGAGTCCACCATTGGTAGAAATCACTATAGCGTAATTTTTATCCAACTCAACATCTTGTATCCCCACAACGGATTCCGAATCGGTGCCGGCATACTCATCCATGGGGATAAACTCAAAAAAGACGCCATAATCGAGCATTAACAATAAATCACCTCCTATTTCATCCTGAATTCCAAAAAAGCCTTCAGAAGCATTATAAGACTCAATGTAATGCATATCGTCGTGCGGAATAATACGTCTAAATTCCTCTTCGTAGGGTTTAAAAGAAACGCCGCCATGCATAAACAACTCAAGATTGGGCCAGACTTCACGGATATCGGTTGCACCCGCTTTTTCCAAAATTCTATTTAGCAGTACTAGAGTCCAGCTTGGCACACCCGAAATACTAGATACATCTTCTTTCATGGTAGAATCAGCGAGCTGTTCAATTTTTTCCTCCCATTCGCTCATCAAAGCAATGTGTCGGGCAGGTGTACGTTTAATTTCAACCCACCACGGCAAATTTTTGAGAATAATTGCTGAAAGATCACCCGAATAACTGTCAGGTCGGAGTTGATTCTGAGTAGCCGTTCCTCCTACAACGAGGTGTTTCCCTTTGTAGAGTTTTGTTGATGGAAAATGCGAATAATAAATAGCTAATAAATCTTTTCCACCTTTGTAATGACACTCCTCAAGAGAATCTTTCGTAACCGGTATAAATTTACTGCGATCCGAAGTTGTACCAGAAGATTTGGCAAACCATTTCGTCTCTCCCGGCCACAAAACGTGATCTTCTCCCGATACTGCGAGGTCGACCCATGCTTTTACATCTTCGTAATCCTGAAGCGGTACTTTGGTCTTGAAATCTTCATAATTTTGAATGGAATCAAAACCGTATTTTTCACCAAAAAGCGTACTTCTGCCATGATGAACTAAGCGTTCAAGCCACTCTTTTTGAACTTCCTTCGGGTATTTCCGAAACAGTTCTATTTGGTGAATCCGTTTTTTGATTAACCACCCAAAAATTGTATTAAACGGCATACAGCTTACTTTTCAAGGATGAAGATACAAAAGAACGGGTAAATAGAACGGAAATATAATTTTTTTCCTCCTTTTTTAGCGCGCACCACTTCATGTCTGGTTATTTTTTGGTGAAAGACCAAAAAATAAAACGCCCCTCAAGATCGTACATCTGTTCGAAAATTTAGCGGAATTGGGCTGTGTATGGATTCATGAGCAATCATTGAAACCACACCATTCTTTTCTGTAAATTGTCAGTTAATTCCATTTACCAAACCGGTATTGCAAGCCAAGCAACGGAAGGTTATAATTTCTGGCAGAACCATTTTTATGCTTCACGTAGAGCGTCCGGTTGACGGCAAAGCCCAACTTAAGCCACCATTCGGGAATATCTTTGAATAACTGTAAGTTGATGTTCATTGCTAATCCAATGTACTGCATCGAAGTGTTGTAGTCCTCGTTTGTTGGCTTACATATTGAACAATAGTTCCCAAAATAATAGGCAACCTCCACGTTCAATTCCAACCGTTTTTCGCGTAAAAGCGTATACTTAACTGTAGGCCCGATTAGATAGTGCCAACTGGTGAATCCAGGTAAAATATGTCCTCTCGCCCGAACGAGGTAGTTGCGCAGACCTACATAAAAGCGGTCACTGATATTGACATTGAACGAAGGACTGAAACTCAACTCACTGAATGTTTTATTAAAGCCCAGATTGTCATTAGTATTTCCGAGCTCATTCATCCAGTAATAAGAGCCGTTTATTTCTACGCTTAGCTTTCGTGCAAATGAGGATGTTTGTCCACAAATAACGGAACTGAATAAGAAAACGAAACTCAAAAAAACAAGCGATTTCATACACCTTCAATTTTTTAAAAATTCCACGATAAGCCAATGTGGGGGGACGCACCCCACCGGCCGGGTAAAAATTTGTACACCTTCCTGATACTATCCAGGTCATCACAGTTATTCACTATGAATCAAACTATCCATTGTATCTTCTGTTAACAATTCGGAAGAATGAATCTTTCCGTTGTTCAGGGAATAAATATATATACTTCGATGAACAACGTCGAATCGGTCAAATAAATCGCGTGGAAATATTTCAAAACTAATGGATGAGTCATTTGTCGAATGAATAAATGAGGAATCATCTGAGATTACTAAAAACTTTCCACTTAAGTCATTGAGTTTTTTAGTAAATTTAGAAAACTGTTCCTGAACACAAGAAGAACATTGCGAAGCATTCAGTACTACAATATGATCGGTTGACTTATTGAACTTTTGAGAATTTTTGTTTATAAAAGCATTCATTCTTTGGATATAGTTCGCCAATTCGTATGTTTCAGAATCAAACTCCAGAGAATCCCCATATTCCTTGTTACTTGCACTAGAATGTTCATCACAGGAGAAATTAATAAAAATCAATATGCAATACAGCTTTAAAAATTTACACGGCATACAACAATTTTATTTTTGTTGTTATTCAGAGAAAAAGTTGTTATTCCTGATTCTGAATCTCCAACCATCCCCCGAAAACCATTTATTTCAGACTCGCCAACATACTCCAGGGAATCATTGTACACACAAATTGCCCTTTGAAGGCCCTTCTCTCCTTGAATATTTTTCATATAAAACCTCACATAGTAACCTGCCAAGGGTAGCGACGCAGAAAAAGCATAGTATGGATTTTCTTTAAATAAGTCGTGAAATACAGCTTTGTTAAGGTTCGGCACATCCTTAAATTTGAGATGTTTGAATTGTAAATCTTCACATCTCGTTCCAAAGAAATGAGTAAACTGTTCCCCCGTAGCAGGATTTTCGATAAACAAACTATCGTTATAAGTGAATGTATAACCTAAATTACTTGAATCATGCATCAAAAAGCGTTCAGGGCTAAAATTATACCCATAACAATGTTTTTGAAAATTTCGGGGATAGTTCATATTTACAAAATTGCACTTCTTTTTAGAAAGACTATACTCCGCCTCAATTGGTTGTGTATAAAATTTTGGGTTTTTATAACTCTGTTTAATGTAAGGAAAGTAATGCATATAAAGATGAGAATTAACTATCAACGGTCTAAATTGCTTACTTTGTATTGTCATCTCGCCACGGCTACCACATACTCCTTCGAGCGCATGCTTGTGTTGTTGATTACCGTTCAAGTCATACTCGGAAATATGATCCGCATAGAAAAAATAACACCTCTCTTCCCGCTGAGAAACTGTAAATGTCAAAGGTTTTTCAGGCTGTTTAAGAAGAAATAGAGAGTCTATCGCTCCATCTTTTAAATTGATTCGCGATAAACAACTCGATTGCTCATCAAAAAAGTAAACATGATGGCTCTTAAAAGGTTGATAATAATCAGTTAATTCCGTAAGGTAATCAGGTCGATCAATGACCGACACAGTGTCGTATGAAAAATATAACACACGAGGTCTAGCAGGAGAACTATCGTCATTTTGCGGGGTTCTCTCACAGGAAAAGAACACCACTAAAATAAGTATAGTGGTAAGAGTTAATACAGCTTTTATTTTAATCATTATTTCCCCTATAGCAATTAATCGTTTTGACTTCAAGTCGTTCAATCGAGAAAAGTATAAAATATTTAGGACAAATGAATAGTACAAGTCTGAATACAAAAACGGCTTTCTAAAGTCAAGGATTGTATTTTTTACAAACCCAGCTATTTCACTTTAAAAATATGCGCAATCATCCATCCGACATATACTGGTACACATTTCCGAAAAAGTCAGCCGAGCTGAACCAATATTTTCAATTCCAACACGATCCATGGTGAAATTGGAATGCACAAGAAAAAGTACACTTTCTTCCAACCATTTATATTGTTCAAACGTTTAGGAGTTAACTTTCTGGTTGGTTTATGATTGGTTTAAGGCAGAACGGTTATATTTTCGAATGTAGCCGTTTTGTTTTTTTGATCTATTTTGAACGGTTCCACCACGAATTAAATTGCTATTGAGAGCATAAAAGCATCTAATATTCCATGAGCAACTTTTGTCACGGTTTTTATCTGCGACATTTTTTAACTCTTAAATTTAAAAGCTCAGGAACGACAAAAACACGCGCCAAAAAGTATTTCTTCATGATCTTCTATCGCCGCAGGTTAAAACCCGCCGCTATAGGTAACATTCATAATTGTGATTCCTTATATAAAATTGTCCGTTTTATAAGGCATTTAGAATAATTAAAATCTGGAGATAAAAAACAGTACGCGCGAATCAATCCCGAATGGAAATCCTTTCGGAACCCATCATCCACAATAAAAAAGTTGCCCAAAGCAACAGTATTTCTATTATTT
>CAYFTH010000088.1:0-12959 GCA_964346075.1 uncultured Fluviicola sp.
TTCTGGCAGTGGGTCCCAGAAGTAGGTTTCCGATGCGCGTCCCAAAACCTCTAAGATTCTTGGTGTAAATAAGACTTATCTCTGCTTCGTAGACTAATCATAAGTCTCTTTAAAAATCAATACATTAAAATCATTTATTCAAAACACTCGAGGGAGAATATTAAATACTATTTTTTTCAGAATAAAGACTTTTAAGTATTCTCCCCATACTTTTTAATGTGTCCCGTTAATTCCTCAACAAAAAAAGAAAGTTGGAAGCGTTTTTCGATTCATAAAATTATAACGTTTCAAACTGCATTAGTTCAGTTCTTGCACATCCATTCGGTGATTCTTAAACAAAAAAAGCTCCAACTTTACTTCATTTGTACTAGCTTGAAGTGATGTGATTCAATGAATGATAATTTTCCTTCTTTCATGCACTGCATTATCAAAAGTCACATCTATAAAATAAATACCAGCGGCCTGATTGGATAAATCGATCACATTAGATTTTTTAGTCAATTCACTTTGAAAGATTCGTTTTCCATGAAGGTCTACAATTTTTAATTGAACCGGTTTACTACTATTGTGATCAATAGCAAACCTGCCTGTTGAAGGATTTGGGTAAATACTTAAACCAACGTTATTGTTTTGGATCTCCTCAAGACCCACATTAGAGATAGTAATACAGTCTGAGGTATCTGTACACCCATTTTCGGTGACAATTACAGCATAATTTCCATTTGTTGTTGCAGTGAATGAGGCATTCGTTTCTTCAGTAATTGGCTCGTTTGCATTATCACAATCTATCCATTGGTAGGTTGCTCCAACGGCGTTGCTCGTTAACGTTGGTGAATCGTCTATTACTGAATTATCAACTGTATTTATCGTTAAATTTAACGTTACCAAAGAATCACATCCATTTGCTGCACCATTAACAATATTATACGTCGCAGTAGTGTTGCTTGTGGTATAGGTGTTCCCATCAATCCACGTAAAGCTATCACAAGCAGTTTGCGTATCTGTACCATTAATTACTGGGCATACCCCCATTTTGTGAACGAAAATATCACTATATCCTGTGGCGCTTAAATTATATACACCTGCACCAGGGTCAAAATCGACTGTTTCTTTAAAATAACCCGTGGTATAGACATTTCCACTGTCATCTACAGCAATAGATAGACCTTCATCAGAATCTACGCCTCCCATTCTTTGAGCCCATGCAAAATCACCGGAGGCATCTAATTTAGAGATAAAAATATCAATACTTGCCGCATTTAGGTTAAACGTCCCCGTACCTGGATCAAAATCGACTGTTCCTTGAAAAGAACCCGTAATATAGACATTTGAATTGGCATCTAGTGCAATAGAAAACCCCGTATTATTACTTGTTCCTTCCATTTGTTTAGCCCAGACAAAATCTCCAGAAGAATCTAGTTTGGAGACGAAAATATCACTCCCCACAGACGAGGTTAAATTAAACGTTCCTGAACCCGGGTCAAAATCGGCTGTTTCATTAAAATAACCCGTGGTATAGACATTTCCACTGTTATCCACGGCAATCGAAAAACTCCGATCATCAGCTGTTCCTCCCATTTGTTTGGCCCATTCAAAATTACCTGAGGGATCTAGTTTGGAAATAAAAACATCATGCGTTCCTGCTGAGCTTAAGTTGAAAGTACCAGCACCTGGATCAAAATCTACTGTTCCTTCAAAACGACCCGTAGTATATACATTTCCATTGGCATCTACAGCAACAGAATTGCCACGATCATCAGCTGTTCCGGCTACTTGCTTCGCCCATAGAAAATCGCCAGAGGCATCTAATTTAGCGATAAATACATCATCATTTCCAGCTGTACTTAAATTAAAAAGTCCTGCACCAGGGTCAAAATCGGCTGTTCCTGTAAAATAACCCGTGGTATAGACATTTCCATTGTCATCCACGGCAATCGAATTACTCCGATCATCACCTGTTCCTCCCATTTGTTTGGCCCATTCAAAATTACCTGAGGGATCTAGTTTCAAGATAAAAATATCAGCACTTCCTGCACTACTTAGGTTAAACACCCCTGGACTTGGATCAAAATCCACCGTTCCTGCAAAATAACCCGTGACATAAATATATCCGTTAATATCGACGGTAATAGAATTGCCTCTATTTAATGTTGTTCCTTCAAGTTGTTTGGCCCAAACAAAATTACCAGAAGCATCTAATTTGGAAATAAAAATTTCTAAGCCTGCTGAAGAAGTTAAGTTAAAAGTTCCTGGACCTGGATCAAAATCAGTTGTTCCACTAAAAAAACCAGTGGTATAAACATTTCCTAATGCGTCTAGAGCAGTCGAGTGACCTTTCCCATCAGAATTACCTCCCATCTGTTTAGCCCATTCAAAGGTTTGGGCATAAGCTGAATAAGTAAAAAATACGAAAAAGATGAGAAGTGTTTTTATCATGTATCTTTTGTTTAAAATTGAACTGTAATTATGCTAATTAAATGCGTCAAAGTTAATGATCAACACTCTAATTAATCGCGGTTTATACTACTTTAATCAATAATAATTTTCCTTCTTTCATGCACTGCATTATCAAAAGTCACATCCACGAAATAAATACCTGTGGACTGATGTGATAAATCAACAATAGTCGATTTTTTAGTCAATTCACTTTGATAGATTCGTTTTCCAAGAATATCTACAATTTTTAATTGAACCGGTTTACTACTATTGTGATCAATAGCAAACCTGCCTGTTGAAGGATTTGGGTAAATACTTAAACCAACGTTATTGTTTTGGATCTCCTCAAGACCCACATTAGAGATAGTAATACAGTCTGAGGTATCTGTACACCCATTTTCGGTGACAATTACAGCATAATTTCCATTTGTTGTTGCAGTGAATGAGGCATTCGTTTCTTCAGTAATTGGCTCGTTTGCATTATCACAATCTATCCATTGGTAGGTTGCTCCAACGGCGTTGCTCGTTAACGTTGGTGAATCGTCTATTACTGAATTATCAACTGTATTTATTGTTAAATCCAAAGTAACTATACTATCACACCCAGCAGCATTCGTTAAGGTATGAGTCGCTGTATTGTTATCAGAAGTGTATGTATTCCCATCAATCCACGTATACGAATCACATGCAGTTTGTACATCTGTCCCCGTTGTTGCTGTGCATCCCAACTTAACTGTGTAAAAATCTTTCGATCCTAGAGAAGTCAACTCAAAAACAGCCCCCGATGGATCAAAATCTACTGTATTTTCAAATTCACCTACAAGATGTACAGCACCATCATTTACATGTATTCCATTTCCAAGATCGGCACCTGTTGAACCAAAATTATGCACCCAGGCAAAATTTCCATTGACATCATATTCCGCAACAAAACTATCTGCCCCGCCTGCTGAAGTTAAATTTTCTGGTGTTCCATCGATGTTGAAGTCAACTGTTTCCTTGAAAAAACCTGTTGCGTAAACAACACCATTATCATCTGTCCCCAGACCTCTTATTGCTTCATTATCTATACCGCCTAAATGATTTACCCATGCAAATCCACCTGTAGCTGTTAATTTTAACATAAAAGCATCATAATTCCCAAGCATAGTTTGTTGAGCTACTCCTCCACTATTATCAAAGTCCACAGATCCTTGAAATGTTCCCCCCACTAAAATATCATTATTGAAATCAGTGGTCATACAAATACCACTTTCATTATCTGTACCACCAATATTCTCAAAAAAGTTTAAACTCCCGGCTCCATCAAGTTTTGCGATCCAAACATCATTACCTCCATTCGAAGTAAATTGTTGATTCGCACCAGTAGGATCAAAAGCTGTTGCATTCCAAAACGTTCCAATTGCTACTACCTCATTATTTTCATCCACTGAAATATCGGCTGCATAATCATCACTCGTTCCTCCTAGTTGTTTTACCCAAACAAAGTCCCCATTGCTATCAAGCTTCGAAATAAAAGCGTCAACAGTTCCTTCTGAAACTAAATTCACAGTATTCGTTCCTGGGTCAAAATCCGCTGTTTGATAAAAATGCCCTGTGGTATATACATTCTTCGCATCATCAACGCCAATTCCAAAGCCAATATCTTCCGAAACACCACCCATGCTTTTGACCCAGACGTAATTTCCGCCTGTATCATATTTAGCAACGAATACATCTCCTTGCCCTTCCGCCGTCAAACTCTCATTATTTGCAGAAGGATCAAAATCGGCAGTCGCTTGGTAAGAACCCGTAATGTAAACATCGCCATCATGATCAATTGTTATCGCATTTCCATCGCAATTAGCACTTCCTGAAGAAGCCAACATGAATCCCCATAAAAAATCACCTTGCGGGTCTAATTTTGAAACAAAAACAGATTTACCTCCGGGAGAAGTAACATCAATCTGTCCCGCACCAGGGTCTAAATCAATGGTTCCTCCAAATTCACCAATATTATAGACGTTTCCGTTCGCATCTGTACTCACATCTCTCGAATAGACAAAACTTGCACTTCCCTGACTTACTGCGAAGGATAACGGGAGGGGCTGACCAAAAGATGCAAGGGTTAGAAAAATCGAAAAAGTAATGAATAAAAGGCTTTTTAAAATCATAATAGTAGTTTTCTTTTGTGTAAAAATACAATTTTAACGTCTTAAACAAGACAGTTTGCTAGTCGATTTCTAAATTAGAAATGAATTAACGGAACGTTCGTTTTTAATGGAAGGTTCCACCGTTTCAAACTCAATAATCACTTGCGGATGATTGGGTATTAAAATAAACAGTCTGCGACATCCTCCAGATATCCGCTAATTTAAACGAATTGCCAATGCTGATATTCAAGAATGGTGTACTGTGCGCAAGAACGCAAACCAAGCTTGTTATGATTTACTCGGTTATTTGCAATGCGAAAGCGAAGTGAGAATTTGGCCGCACCATTTTGACACCGGTATTTATACTCCCATCAACGACCAACTAGGCATTGGATTTGGCTTGGCAATGCGGGATGAGATGGTTGGCGCGCCTTACCTTTACTTTTCAGCTTACGGACTTAATGACCATACATTAGACTATGCAGAATTTGAGCCGTTGACAAACGGTCACTGGATCAATCAAGACTGGAAAGGTGCTGTTTTGCCTTTCGATTATTTTCAAGAAGAACAGATTCAGCTGTTTTTGAAGGAAGTAACAAATCGTATAGGGTTAAGCTGAGTTGTTGATTCCAAAGATCGTTTGGATCGAAGGAATCGGCAGGATTGATTGAGGAATTTGGGTGAAGTAGATAGTAGCGTTTATCAAATTATTTCGGTTTGTAAAATTTTGAATTACCAATATGTTTGGGATGTTTGAAAACCTTTAGGTTCGCACAGCCTGCGCACCTAAAGGAAATTTCACCGTCAGTTATTTGCAGAAATAATTTTACGGAGTAATCGTAATGGTCGTCTCATAACCCGCAGATACAGATCCACTGCCTGCAATTGTTGTTACTCCTCCATTACTATTATTAAAATCGCAATCCACAAAGTACTCTCCTGGTTCTAATAATTCAAAAACAACGCTGCCATTGGCGTCGGCCACTTTGGAATCTGAATAAATTACATTATTAAAATCGGCTTCGTCATTATAAAGATAAATCGTTTCATCAGCTAATGCTGTACCATTAATGTCTTCAGCATAAACAATTAAATCGCCTGTTGTTTCTTCTTTCTGACAACTCGCCGCGATCATTAATACCGCTAATGCTAAAAAGCTACTTACTACTAATTTTTTCATGGTTATCTACTTTTAAATTATTACTTGATATTATCCAATTTATGGTTGATCTGCTTTAATTCATTTAAAATCCCAGCAATTTGATGTTGAAGACTTTCCAATTCATTTTTATCAACATCCGCATGGTGATTATCGAAAAAACGAACCACTGAAACCTCTAAAATATCCGCTACCTTCTCAAGGCGATTGAGCGAAATACTGGTATCTCCACGTTCTAATCGACTGTAATTGGCCACGTCGATATTTAATTGATCAGCCAGGTATCCTTGCGTTAGATTTTTACTCAATCTCAAAAACTTAATTTTATCATGCACCTCCATAAAATTGATATTAGACAAAATTAGCGCATGAAGTTTTTTATTAGAAGGCATTTTTCATCAAATATTTGCGATATTCGCAAGGTTTATTATCCACTTCGGTTTTCCGAGGGCGATCATTAATAAAACTCCGTTTCAACATTTCCTCTGCGTTTACCCAATAGTTTTAACAGCGCGCACATAACACTCTTCAGCCACGCTAGCTCCTACATACTCGGGAAGTTCTCTTTTACTAATATCGAGCGGATTCAAGTGATCATTAAATGTTGTGTAGCTATTTGAATTCGTCCAATAATACTGAGGTTCATTATCATTATTTTTAAGTAGCAGGTCGCGCATGACTTTTAGTTCATAATAACTTGGTAAACGCCAACCCTCTCCGAGATTACAGCATTCCCGTTTTGCACTTGGCAAGTTCATCAGTTTTGGGAAATTGTGCTGTGCCATTTTTATTGTTTCTCCTGAAATTGGATTCTTGAATGTTGTCATCACTTCTGTTTTAAGGAGCGACCGGAATTGGTCGCTCCATTGGTTTAAACTTTATTTTAATTTTCGTCTAATTGTTTTCCACGATTTCCTTGATTTTTATCGTAGGTCTCATTGGTACCATCGGTACCTGTGTTGGGATTACTTATATCCGCTTCGTGATTCTGTTCTTTTGGCATCATTTTTAATTTTTAATGAAACAATTTGTTCTTATTTTTTACTTGGTGGTAAATTCCCCCTATCTTTCCCTGAAGGATTTCCGGTCGTGCTTGGACCATTGGGTACTGGTTTACTTTTTCCCATTTTTTTTGTTTTTTTGGTTAGCCCCTACTCTGTTCGCTTTTCAAGTTCCGCGCATCTACTTTCTGGAAAATAGACAACAACCTAAAAGTTATTATAAATTGCTTGTTGACTCCTGAGGTGGGTTGTGCGTAAAACATGCGCTCTTATCTTCACAAGAAGCATATTCTCGATCTTTCCATCAGATCTATTAAATGCTGCAATCATAATTCCTTTGTTTATGTTCACAGCAAATATGAAGGTGATTGAGTTGTTCACCGAATTCTGTACCGAATAAAGTCTATTTTTACCGAAATCTGACTTTTTTCTACCGAATTTGGGTTGTGTAGAAGTTACTGTGATTTTTTTATTTGATTGAGATATTTGCGTGTGAGTTCAATTTCCAGCTCTTTTGAATGATTATTTTGTTCATAATGAATGGTATAAAACTTGTCCCCAGGTTGAATCTTTTTTATATCAAGGTAGTCTTTATTGATGATGAAGGACTGGCTTACCTTCTCAAATTGGTCTTTGCTGAGTCCTGACGTGAAAAATTCTTTCATACTCTTATTTGAAACCTCCAACGGTTTATCATCTTTGGTTGTAATAACCTCTTTTTCGTTATTTTCAGCCCCTTCTTTTGACCGAATAAGGACAATATTCTTTTGCTCGATTTTATGTGTGTAGGTATCTTTAAAAGGCAATTCAAGATAAGTTGACTTTTGTGTATATTTAATTTGCTGTTCAAATTTCTCAAAGATCCTTATCAATTTATCATCGCTCACTGGTTTAGTCAAAAATTCTATTGGCTCCTCATTATAAATTCTCAACTCTTCAATTTGACCAATAAAATCGCGCGTCTTACCTGTTATAAATAATACTGGAAGGTCCAGCTGTTTTGCAATATCTATCCCATTAAGTGATTCACCAATTAAATCAATATCCAGTACGAGTGCGTCAATATAATTTTTCTTCTCTTCGAATTTATTTAAAAAATCTTCAGCATTGGTACTTTTTATACGTACCTCCGCAAGGTCATGTTTTTTAATTTTTTGAACATGGTCTTTTAATAAAAGTTGACTATCTTCTAGTAACGCAACACGCAATTTATCCGCCATACTATGAAATTTTAATGGTCATATGTGCAATAAAATCTTCTCCCAATTTTTCCGTTTCAAAAGTGTACTTCCCCTCTTTCAGAATCTTCAGTCGTTCGAGCATATTTTTTAACCCCGTACCTGTACTGCGCGGGGTGTAATTTTTTCGAATTTTATTGTGCACACGAATACCGAACTCCTTATCTGATAATTCAATTTTGACTCGAAGAAAATCCGGATGATGAATATCTCCATGCTTAAAGGCATTCTCTATCAGATAAGCTGTAATCAAATGCGGAATGGCCTTTTTGGAATAACTCGATAATGAAGTGTTTATTCCAGATGTATCTAATTCAATACTATCAATTGATGTGGTAAATATATCCTGTAAATCAACATAACTTTTAATGAACTGCACTTCCTCTTCAACACTCACCAGATGATCATCACCATGATAGAATATATATTCCAACGTTTCGGAGAGCGACTCCATGCTTTGACTAATCTGATTCGACATCGCTTTGAGATTAGCGAGCACATTGTTCAGCGTGTGTGGCTGGAGCGCAAATTTTAATCGATGCATCTCCAAAGAGGTGTTTTTAACAGAAAGATCGATATTACGTTTTTTTACACGCTGAAGCACCTCGTAATAATAAAACGCTAAGAAAATCAC
Organism: uncultured Fluviicola sp.; assembly: GCA_964346075.1. Taxonomy (GTDB): domain Bacteria; phylum Bacteroidota; class Bacteroidia; order Flavobacteriales_D; family Crocinitomicaceae; genus Brumimicrobium. The sequence continues at coordinate 8,601 of CAYFTH010000088.1, forward strand.
CAGTAGAAGAACTGCACCCAAAATAATCGCTATTACCAGGTAAGTATTCATAGATTTTTAAAAGTCCAAATTAGTAACAATAAAGCAAAAATTTGTTCTTCTTTGTAAAATTTCACTGGATCAATCAAGACTGGAAAGGTGCTGTTTTACCTTTCGATTATTTTCAAGAAGAACATATTCAGCTGTTTTTGAAAGAATTATCGAATGGTATTGGGTTGAGCTGAGTTGATTTTATGGAGTGAAATGGTGATATTTATTTGGTGGAATCAGCTGAAGATAAGGAAGTAAAGCCACAGTCCTGCCATTAGCGGGGTGACCACCATATTTTAACATTTTCAATGCAATAACTAAAAGTGAAACGAGTTTATAATAACGACATATTATTCACAGCTTATTGCAACAGTAGCTATATGAACTTCTGATTATTAGTGAAACTAATTTAGGCTTAACCAAAAAAATAATTGATTATGAAAAATGTATTTGGAGTATTAGTGCTTAGCGTTGTTCTTATATCAACAGCATGTAAGAAAGAAGAAACAGAAGAGCAACAGAAAACGGATGAAATCGTTTATCAGCCGCTCAATATAACCCTCGATGGTGTCAGTGAAGAAACCGTTGAAATCCCCTATGATGATCGCCTGGCGTTTACATTTTCCATCATGGATATTAAAGCGATGAACGATAATTGGGATGAATCCAATACGGATACGCTTGCGGTTGATGTAACGGTAGATAAAGTTCAAATCCTCGATGATTCTAAATACGGATACTTGAATGCGCTGGATCAAGACAGTGATATTTCTGAAAGTTCCGGGAACTGGAACAACCGAATGGATCCTCAGGGCTATTTACTGAGTACTTCGTGGGGCGCGGAATTTAAAGGTGCCGGCGACAAATACTTAGGATTTAGATTGAAACGCGCTGGTGGTTATAGCTATGGTTGGTTCCTCGTCAACTGTTCAGAAAAAAGCGATCAATTAACGATCAAAGGCTATGCCTACAATAAAACAGTTGGTCATCCTATTCTTGCTGGAGAGGAGTAGAGTAATCTTATCACTTCCCATATAGGAAGCTTACAATACCTATAAATAAAATATCTGAGCGCTGTTCATCTTCATGATAGTGGACAGCGTTCTTCTATTCAACAAGTAATCGAATTCGTTTCCTTTGTGTTTTTGTTTCATCCAATCAATCTTTAGAAAATAAATTCTCCTAACTTGCTAAAAGGTCATTCAAATTCAAATTGTTGAAATCGTTGTTTTTACGCTGCTTGGCTTCCACAACTTCGTTCCTCAGTTGAACTTCCAGTATCGTTTTAGCATCGATTTTAAAAAGTTGTTCAAGTTTTAATGCATGTTCAATATTGAATTTACGTTCTCCATTCATGTATTTGTTAATGTTTCCTGGATTGATCGCTATATAATTCGCAAAATCAACTTTTTTAATGTTCATTTCGCTTAATAAGTTATCTAAATACGTTCCGAATAAAATCACTTCTTCAGGCTCTTCTTGCGCAGCATAATTTCTTAGCGCAAAACGAAAACCTTCGAGCATATCATCGATTTTATCTTTTTGCTTTCTTTTGGCATATAAAGCCTTTCGATGTGCTCTGACTTTGTCATGTTCTTTCTTTGTTATCGCTCTTGACTTATCACTCCCAATAATATCGTCAAAATTATTTTTCTCTTTTTTCATCACCTCAATGTTTTATTTATTTCCTCTATTCAGATACTTTTCAATTAGTTTCTTACTTGTGTCCGGATGAATCTCCATAAATCCTAAAGGATTTTTTAGGGCTCCATACTTTTCTCGATACAATTTTTCTAGCTGTTCTTGGGAATCATCAGTTTTTCCAAACGCTTGAAAAGTCAATATACCTTTATCTTCTTCAACACCATGCTCAAAACTTAAACCACAGGCATAGGCAATTAAACAACCTGCAACTTTTTTATACAAGCCTCTTGTTCCTTTATTATGCGGTGCCACTTCCAAGAGATCCATAAATGGACCAAATGTTTCATGCTCAGAAAAAATCATACATCCCTCAATAATTTCAGGAGATTTCTCTCTCACTAACACAAAAGTTTTCTTTCCTTTTTTTACACCAATTTTTTTAAAGTTGAATACCCAACCATCATTTACAGAAGGTGTTTCGCTCTTTTTACTCAAACGAATGAGTGCGCTAACCCATCTATTTGTATCATCTTCTAAAACCAGCACCTTCATTTAATACACTAGTATTCATTTACTAGCCTAAATTTACGTCATTTTTGTATGGTAAACAAATAATGTAGTCGTTTTTGTATGTGTTTATCTATTTTTCAATGACTTTCTAACGCCTCACAAAATGATCCAACTCCCATTAGTTTTTGCAGCCATCTTCCTCATCTTCTGGTTTATCGGAGCCATCTCATGGTTTCGAGTGACAATGACTGGCGCTATTCTCCACATCATTTTAAAATGATATTCACAGAAATTTAATCTTGTTTATCCATTCATTCTCCTTATGAATCAATGGTTTCAGGATTAACTATAATTTAAGAGTCATCATAATTCAAAAGAATGTATCTTAATTTAAGATTGTTTAATAATACGGTCAATAAAGTACTTTTATAAATACAAACTTAAATCACGGAACATCAAATTTTGAGCAAAGGCCTATGCCAAGTAAACAATCTTTGGTCCTTCTCATTCTCTATTTTTCTTTATTTTTACAAAAAAAACATACCATTATGAAGCTCCTAATATCATCTATAGTTTTGATTCTTAATACTGCGTTGAATGTATCCTTCGGACAGGAAACAGAGGAGCGATCAGCGCCAGATTCTATAATTGTTATTGATCTTGACCCAACTTCAACATTAGACACAGTGATTAATGAGGAAAGTGGATTGAAGCCAGAGCCAGAAACGGTAATTACAATGACTCCTGCGGTAGAAGCTGAGTTTTCCGGAGGACATGGAGCCATGCAGCAATTTATAATAGAAAACGTGAGGTACCCAGAAGAGGCACTTAAAAACAAAGAACAAGGAAAGTTAATTGTTCGCTTCGTTGTTGAACAATCAGGTGAAATCACCAACATCGAGATTGCTAGGAGCGTATCGCCTTCTATTGATGCTGAGGGAATACGAATTGTAGAATCATTTCCAAACTGGGATCCAGCAGAAAACCATGGATATAAAGTACGTTCGACAGCGAATATCCCCATCAACTTTCAGCTGGCTAATGATTAAACTGCCGCATTATTACCTTTTAAACTACAACACCTTTAATATGAATCTGATTTATACGCTTATTTTCTTCTCCTTAATTTCTTACTCCAATGTGGTTTTATCTCAAGAGAAACAAATGAAAAAATACCGCCGTGAGAAGAAAGAAGCATTGGTTAATGAAGTTAATCCAAAGTGGGAGGAGGTTGCGATTGACCCGATGCGCAAGTGACTGACGAGGCTTCTCCTCCCTGACGGTCGTTCGAAGCGACATCCCTTTTATTTACCGTCATCCTTTCGTCGCGCGCTGCGCGACGACCACACCCCCACAGTACAACCGTCACATCGACGAGCTGTGCGAGGAGATGTCTGGTTGTACCTTGCATCAGCGCAACCCTCCTCTATAACCGTCTCATCAATGAACCACACTAGGAGATTTCTGGTTGTATTTTGCATCAGCCAGCAGTGAGATATCTGGTTGTACTCTGCAAGAGTCTATCAAGCAATTACAATTGACCAAGTGCACAATTGACTTACAAGACTTCTCATTCCTGGCGTCATTCGAATTGACTCTTGTCTAATGCCGTGGTTTCAAAAATTGTTCTTATCTTAATAATATGACTACCACCTATAACAACATCGTGTACATACTCACGAATGATCGTCACACTGTGCTCTATGTCGGAGTAACCAGCGACTTGCCCAAACGAGTACATCAACATAAAACGAAATACTACAAAGGCTTTACGAGTCGATACAACGTAAGTAAACTCATCTATTTCGAGTCATTCCCTAAAATCACTGAAGCTATAGCTCGAGAGAAGCAAATAAAGAAGTACCGTCGTGAAAAGAAAGAAGCACTGGTTAATGAAGTTAATCCAGAGTGGGAGGAGGTTGTGATTGAAACGGAGTATTATTGACACGGTGCATTATTGACTGACCAAGCTTCTTAAGTTGTGGGGTTGGTATGTGCTATAAACTTACATTGGGGTGGGAACTGACGAGGCCTCTCCTCGCTGCGCTCGTTCGAGGCGACATCCTTTTTAATTAACGTTATCCTTTCGTCGCGCGCTGCGCGACGACCACACCCCACCGTACAACCGTCACATCGACGAGCTCTGCGCGCTGCACCGAGCTTGTCGAGATGAGG
>CAYFTH010000089.1:0-12946 GCA_964346075.1 uncultured Fluviicola sp.
GGGGAAACAACTTGTGACGGGAGCAGCGGTGCCATGGGTGTTTTTACAAAAGTTCTCGTTTTTGGAGCTCCTACCGATGCCCGTGAATATGTCCAGGCGCAATTATCAACACCTCTTGTAGCTGGACAGGAATATTGCGTGTCAGTCCAAGTGAAAAACGGAGGTACATCCTACACTCCTACTGATGGCTTTGGAATTTGGTTTACTGACCAAAAAGTTGATATTGACACACAAAATAATGGGGATCAATATATTGGTCCGGGATCCACAATCAATGCTACGCCGCAAATCGAAAATCCTGCGGGCAACTTCATTGACAATTGCACAACCATTACCGGAACCTTTTGTGCTACAGGAAATGAAGAATGGATTGTTCTTGGAAATTTTAAAGATGGAGCCAATACACAGTTCGACCCAGCCTGCGGAACGGGATTTTGCTCTGGCTACGTCATTATGGACAACATCAGCGTAACAGAAGCTTGTACCAATACTTCTTTAACCGTATCTGATGACACACTTAACTGTGGTCAATCCGTTGATGTAGCATTGCAAAATGTTCCATCAGGAGCGACAATAGAGTGGCTGTCTCCTGGCGGATTTACAGGTTTCACATCAGCGGGACCGCATACTGATTCGCCAACGGGAGATACCGACTATACAGCGGTTGTCGAAACTACGAATAGCTGTAGTGTAACAACTGCGGATACCCTCACACAAAGTGTCATTGTTGACTGCGGTCCACAAGTAGAAATAAACGCAACTGAAGACACCATTTGCGCAGGCGCTTGTACAGATATTTCCGCGAATATCAGTGGTGGTCTCCCGCCCTATTCAGTGAGCTGGAACAATGGTCTTCCCGCCAACAATGGTCCTCACAATGTCTGCCCCGCATCCACAGAGACCTATTTCGTCGACGTCGTTGATGATAATGGCGACACAGCAACAGACACCATTACTGTAGTGGTCAATCCATTGCCCTCAGTAGACGCCGGTGCCGATGTTACCATTTGTTCGGGATCCAGCCATGACCTTCAGGCATCCGGTGCACAAAGTTATTCCTGGGACAACGGAATAGGTGCAGGAGCCGGGCCTCATACCGTTAGCCCAACAACGACGACAACTTATACTGTCACGGGTACTGATACTAACGGTTGCGTGAACACGGATGATGTAATTATTACAATTGATAACAGTGGTCCGTCGATTTCATTTAACACAACTGATGTAACGTGCCACGGAGCTACAGATGGATCAGCGACTGCGAATGCTTCGGGTAACAACCCATTCAGTTACGCCTGGAGCCCTTCTGGCGGTACAAGTACTACTGAAAACAACCTTTCCGCAGGAGATTACATTGTAGAGGTGACAGACAATAACGGTTGTTCAACGACCGATACTGTTACCATTAACGAACCCGACTCACTTGTTTTGAACATGAGTCAAACCGATACGGACTGCAGCACCGACAATGGTACCGCATCCGTAAATGCGACTGGAGGCACGGGCACATATACCTATTCATGGTCACCCAACGGAGAAACGACCAGCTCCATCAACGGGCTTTCAGCAGGCACTTACATCGTCACTGTTGAAGATCAAAACGGATGTCAGGCAACGGATACAGCGATCGTTGAAATGGCAAATGGTCCAGAAATATCTTTGGATGATCTACAGGATATTTCGTGTCCAGGGGATCAAAACGGAAGTATAAGTATAACTGTCAATGGTGGTAATCCAGGTTATACCTACAGCTGGTCTCCAGCTGGTGGAACTTCCTCAACAGCTACCAATCTCGCCCCTGGAAACTATGAAGTAACAGTCACTGATAACAACGGATGCACAGCAGTGGCCAACTATGAAATCAATGAGCCGAATCCCATCGTCATAAATCCAATGGTCGTTGATGCTAACTGTGGTGAAGAAAATGGAGTTATTCAACTCAATTCAGGAGGTGGAACTGGTGCACTCAATTTTGATTGGGATTCTAACAGCACGAATTCAGATACCCTCAACAACCTGGCTCCGGATCAATACGAAGTAACCATCTCAGACCAAAACGGTTGTTCAATGGATACTTCACTCACCGTTGGAGTTACTGGAAGTATTCCAGTTTCCACGCAGCCACAACAAGCTACAATCGATCTCGGCGATGAAGTCCCATTAGATACTGATGTGAATGGCGCTAGTAATCTGAATTACCAGTGGACACCTTCTGAAGGATTATCATGTGATAACTGTCCAAATCCGATAGCGTCACCATCGTCGACAACGACCTACATACTAACTGTAACCTCACCCGACGGATGTACGGGAGGTGACTCAACCAAAATTTTTGTCAACCTTCCTTGTGAAGGAGCTTTTTTGCCCAGCATGTTTTCTCCTAACAATGATGGGGTCAACGATGAGTTATGCATCTTGAGTAGCTGTGTTAAATCCATGAATTTAGAAATCTTCAATCGTTGGGGTGAACTCGTATTTAAATCTACTGATACAGGAACATGTTGGGACGGTACATACAAATCTAAAAAAGTCAACGGTGGTAGTTACGTCTATAAACTAAATGTGACACTTACTAACCAAAAAGTCGTTGAAAAATCAGGCACCATTACCGTCGTACTTTAATTAAAATGACATAATATGAAATCGATTATAACAACTTTGATGTTCCTTATTTCTGGGAGTATTGGTCTCGCACAGGATGTTCACTTCTCGCAGATGCGTCATGCGCCCCTTAATGTTAATCCGGCACTTGCAGGTTTAGAAAACAAAATGCAGGCCACCGTAAATTATAGAAATCAATGGAATAGCGTGGCAGAACCTTTTGAAACAATTGGAGCCTCCTTTGATTTCCGACTGAAAGAAAAGTACAATTCGAACGGATTTTTCGCCGGGGGGATCAACTTTTTTCACGATAACGCGGGTAATGCAAATGCGACTACAACTAACGCCTCTCTGAGCCTTGCTTATCATCTCAAAATGGATCCAAACAGCACTTTTGGACTCTCTATTCAGGGTGGTTATGGACAAAAAGGTATTAACCCCCGAGCAGGTACATGGGGAACCCAATTTGTAGGAGATGGTTTTGATCAAAACCTGACACACGGTGAACAATTTGACGCGACGAGTGCTTCTTTCCCGGACGCGGGTGCTGGTATCGTCTACAATTACAAAAGCGCCCCTAATGCTTCACGTCGATTAAGCAAACGAGCTATTACGTTTGGCGTCGCCGCCTACCATGTGAATCAACCGGCACAATCGTTCCTGATTGGTGGAAACGACCAACTCGCTATACGATGGTCAGCTTTTGCTCATGGCAATTATTCGTTGTCCGATACAAAAACATCGCTAATGCCTGGCATTTATTACAACCGTCAACGAAAATTTCAAGAACTTTTGGTAGGTACCTATTTACGGACAGTGGTTTCTAAATCTTCAACCATTACAGGATTTCGAAATGAGACCGCCTTGTCTTTTGGGCTATTTTATCGGTTAGGTGATGCTTTCGTATCAAAATTCCTACTGGAATATAGTACATTTTCAGTCGGTATGGCCTACGACTTTAACGTATCTAAACTGACGACTGCTTCAAACGGTCGGGGTGGTGCAGAAATACTTCTTCGCTTCAAGTTACCAGATACACATAAAAGAGCGAGAAATCGGATACGTTAGCTTCTAAATGCTAATGGATTACACCCATCAGGTATACTATCAATAGCAGTTTTATTCAAATTTTTAGCAATGAAAGGTGGCATTAGTGTCACCTTTTTTTTCTTAACCTATCATCCAGAGTATCTTAAGTTAATTCAACTAATTCATATTAATTAATGAATCACTGACACTTTTTAATGCATTATCTTATTTTTCAAATCGATGGTTCGTATATACATTCCGTCTCTTAAATTCACTGTATTCAAAAAAAACAGTATCAACATGCTGTTAACATGAATAGCTTCTATTAAACCACGGAGTAATCCAGAAAAATAACCTTACTTTATAATCTTGTGCTGGAACCAACCATTGTTAACCTTGTACCATAAGAAATAAGTTCCTTTAGAAAGTTGAGAAACATTTAAGTTCACTTCAGATGTTCTTGGAGTCTCAAACAATTGTCTTTTTCCTTGTGAATCCAATAAGTGTATCGCTTCAATAATCATATTGTCTTTCGAAACGATATTTAATTCATTGACAACAGGGTTTGGAAATACATTTACTGCAGGTATACTTTCGGCCGCTAGACTCAAACCGTTTCCACTAATACTTCCTTCACTATCAAGCATAATTAGAAACTGTTTACTCTGAAAAGGTAAAGTTGCCTTTTGTCCAGTGCTGTCATAACAATACAACACAATATCCAGCACCGTACTCGAATCAACATGAGCATATATCGTATCTTCTAAATAGGTTGATTGTTGTTGAAATATAGTCAACTGAAAAAGGGCTGTAAGTGAGTCTTGAGTTAGTGAAATTGTATCGAGATTAAAATTTACTGAATCAATTGGTAGACTGTAATCATAGTAACAGTTGTTAATTTGGTACAAAAGTGTATCGTCAGGAACAGTATTATATAAACTTGAATCTATAAAGCTGTTATTGCTGTTGGTCAATATCAAAGTATCAATATGGGCGCCAAGGTACGCTCCACTCATAAACTCATACGCATAAAATGAATACATATCAGGACATAAATCTGATCTAGAGAAATCGTTAATAAACTGATCATCAGCCCATATAATCCCCATGTTGCTTCCCGAGTTTTCCTGAACAGCAAAAACATCAATAAAGCCTTCGCAGTTGCCATTAGAGTGCTGATAATTAACAGATACTTGCAGGCCTGTATCCAAATAATCAGGATCCAAGTCTCCCACAAAAATATTTTGAGTTGTATTCGAAGCGTTTATTGTATCGATGAAATAGAAACGAAACTCTCCTCTCGTCAAGCTATCGAATTCAACAGTGTAATTATCAAGAAAGTTATGAACTACTAAATCAGGATTATTATTGGACGCGAGTAAATCGTATCCAAACAAGTTTTGATCTACGATGCTATCGAATTGAATAGTGATATTTCCATCGTAAATCGAATCTCCGGAAGGGGCCTGATAACTCAGAATATCAAATTCAAACTTTGGCAACAAAGCTCCCGTTGGTCCTGATACGGTAGAAAGATATCCATTCGATCTCACCAAATCGAATTCATGATCATCTCCATTATTTAAACCATAACAAAAGTTATTTATAGTATCGAGATGCTGAACTTCACCTATAGGAGTCAACTGCTGTGTTAAATCAACTCTGTTGTGTCCTGTGTAATTATAGACTTCACAAACTACTGTGTTGTTGCATCCCGGTTGAGGAGCTCCTACAAAAGTAGCTTTAATATAAGTTTGAGCATTAGATGATAACCCTATAAATAAAAAGCTAATCGAAAGAAATAGTTTGAATAAATTCATAACACAAATAATTTAGATGAAAAATAGATCAATTGATTCTCAAATTAACAAGTAAATTTAAGAAAATAATCAAAAGAAGAGCAATGCAGTACGATTTTAACACCATTGAACAAAAATGGCGCAAGCATTGAGCGGAAAACAAAACTTTTTAACTACTTTTTAAAAAGTGTGTAAGCATTAGAACACTAGTATTTTACTTAGGTGATTGAAATGAAAAATATGGTTGAAATTTATAAATCAAAAGATAATCAAATTGAAATTTCTATTCCACTTAGCGACGAAACTGTTTGGCTTAACCGTCAGCAATTGTCTGTTTTATTTGATAGGGATGTTAAAACACAGCAAAGCATATAAACAATGTATTCAAAGAAGGGGAGTTAATTGCTGATTCAGTTATCGCAAATTTTGCGACAACTGCAAGTGACGGTAAAACTTATCAAGTTGATCATTATAACCTTGATGTAATTATTTCGGTTGGTTATCGTGTTAAGTCACAAAGAGGGATCCAATTTCGACAGTGGGGCAACACAACGTCTAAAAGATTATTTAGTTCAAGGCTACTCCATTAACCAAAAACGATTAGAAGATAACAAAATACAATTTTTGCAAACGCTTGAAGATTTAAAAATATTAACTGACAGGAACAGAATTCTTGAAACTAAAGGTGTCTTATCACCTATACAAAATTTTTCAAGTACTTTTTTTGCGTTAGATAGTTATGATAGAGACAACTTTCCAAAACAAGGAACAAAAAGGAAATTAAGGCTTCAGGAACTGAGCTTTTCAATGATATTCAGCAATTGAAAACTGACTTGATACAAAAGGAAGAAGCGACTGAACTTTTGCCCAAAAAAAAATCAGGGTAACTTAGAAGGGATTTTCGGAACTGTTTTTCAACGTGTTTTTGGAGAAGATGCTTATCCAACAGTGAAGGAAAAGCAGCTCATTTATTGTATTTCATTGTCAAAAATCACCCATTCAATGATGGAAAAAACGAAGTGCTGCATTTAGCTTTGTTTGGCTGTTGCATAAAGCAAATTTACAATTATAGTGCTAAAATTAATCCAGAAACACTCACTACGCTGACCCTTCTAATCGCTGAAACTAGTCCATCAGATAAAGACAAAATGATAGGTGTCGTTCAACTACTTTTGACAACATAAAACCACTCTCCCCACCCTTTTTATTATCTTTGCTCCTCAAATCAAAAGAAGAGAAATGCAATACGATTTCAACGCAATTGAACAAAAATGGCGCAAGCACTGGCAAGAAAACAAGACCTATAAAACGGTTGAAAAGAAGGACAAGCCAAAGTACTATGGGCTGACAATGTTCCCTTACCCTTCTGGTGCCGGACTTCATGTAGGACATCCTCTTGGTTATATTGCCTCAGACATCTATGCGCGTTACAAGCGGTTGAAAGGATTTAACGTATTGCATCCTATGGGATATGATTCGTTTGGATTACCGGCCGAACAATATGCAATTCAAACGGGACAACATCCTGCGATTACTACTGAACAAAACGTTACGCGTTACCGTGAACAACTGGACAAGATCGGATTCTCTTTTGATTGGGACCGCGAAGTACGTACTTCAAGCCCTGAATATTACAAATGGACACAGTGGATCTTTAAACAATTATTTGATTCCTATTACTGCAATGATTCGGATCAGGCTCAACCAATTTCAGCACTGAAAGCAATCTTTGAAAAGGAAGGAAATACAACGATAAACGCCGCTAACGATTGTGAGGAAGAATTCACTGCATCAGCATGGAAGTCTTTTGATGCGAAAAAACAAAACGATATCTTGATGGATTACCGTTTGACTTACCTCGCAGATTCATGGGTGAACTGGTGTCCCGCTTTGGGAACTGTACTCGCCAATGATGAAGTCGTAAATGGTGTTTCAGAACGCGGTGGTCATCCGGTAGAACAAAAATTGATGCGTCAGTGGTCGATGCGAATCACCGCTTATGCTGAGCGATTGTTGCAAGGATTAGATGATTTAGACTGGTCGGATGCCATCAAAGATATTCAGCGCAATTGGATTGGTAAATCTGTTGGAGCTTCCATAAACTTCAAGGTGGACGGACAAGAGAATGAACAAATTGAAGTCTTCACAACCCGACCAGATACCATTTTCGGTGTTTCATTTATGGTATTAGCACCCGAGCACGATTTGGTGGATCAGATCACTACAGCTGAATACAAAGCTGAAGTTGAAGAATACAAGAAAACGGCTGGATTAAAATCTGAGCGCGACCGTATGTCAGACGTGAAAAACGTGACGGGTCAATTCACAGGAGCGCATGTCATTCATCCATTGACTGGAGAGAAAATCCAGATCTGGATTGGAGACTATGTATTGGCTTCTTACGGAACAGGAGCTGTAATGGCCGTACCCTGTGGAGATCAGCGCGACTGGGATTTTGCAACGAAATTTCAGATTCCGATCAAAAACGTATTTGAAAATGTTGACATTAGAGAAGGAGCATATGCTGAAAAAACAGGTGTGATCACCAATTCTGAATTTCTGGATGGCATGAAAGTAAAGAAAGCCATCAAACGTGCGATTCACGAACTACAAGAACTCGGAATTGGCAAAAAACAAACCAATTATCGCTTGAGGGATGCTGTCTTTTCTCGTCAGCGGTATTGGGGAGAACCGTTCCCGGTTTATTACGATAATGGCGTTGCAAAAACAATAGAAGATGAACATTTACCAATTGAATTACCCGAAGTAGATAAATATTTGCCCACAGAAGATGGAAAACCACCTTTAGGAAACGCCACAGGTTGGTATTGGGACGAACAAAACAAGTGTTTGACAAGCAAAGACAATGCAGATCAACCACACGTTCACCCCATGGAATTGAACACCATGCCAGGTTGGGCGGGAAGTTCCTGGTATTTCTTGCGCTACATGGATCCAAAGAATGAAAAGACGTTTGTCGGCAAAGAAAAAGTAGACTACTGGAAAAATGTAGATTTATACATCGGTGGAGCAGAACACGCTACCGGACACTTATTGTATGCGCGCTTCTGGACGATGTTCCTAAAAGACCGTGGTTATATCAACTTTGAGGAGCCGTTTCAGAAGATGATTAATCAGGGGATGATTTTGGGGAGAAGTAGTTTTGTTTATATGCTAAGATACACGCCTTATGAAAATAATGAAGATGTTTCCAAAAAGATACAGAATAGTCTTTTACCAACATTCCTCATTTCAAAGAAGCAGCTTGAGATCTTAGAGTTACAATCTAAATTTCCTAATATTTCAGATAAGGAACGTAGTATGTTTCTCAAATTAGATGAAAAAATAAAGACTATCGCCAAAAAAGCTTCGGACAAGCTTAAAAAGAGTAGTAATTTTAATGGAGAAATTAGATTTTTTGGTGATTACGCATGTTACCGAAGAAATGTCGATATTAATCTTGTCAACAATGATAAACTAGATAGAGAAGCATTTAAAAAATCAAGAGCTAAATATGACAATGTTGAATTCATTTTAGAAGACGACGGCTCATACATCTGCGGTGACGAAGTAGAAAAAATGTCCAAATCCAAATTCAACGTACAAACACCAGACGACCTTGTTGAAAAATATGGAGCGGACACGTTACGCATGTACGAAATGTTCCTCGGACCGCTAGAACAGGCAAAACCGTGGGATACGAAAGGAATTAACGGCGTACACAACTTCTTGCGCAAATTGTGGCGTTTATTTCACGATGATAGCGGGAGTGTATCATTATCAGAAGGGGAAGCCGATCCAAAAGCATTGAAAGCACTGCACAAAACGATCAAAAAGATCGATGAAGATATGGAACGCTATGTATTTAACACAGCGGTTTCTGCGTTTATGATCTGCGTGAATGAATTGACGGATTTGAAATGCAATAATAAGGCTATACTGGAAGATCTCACGATATTGTTAGTGCCTTATGCGCCACACGTTGCTGAAGAACTCTGGGAGAAATTGGGTCACGCACCGGGAACAGTCAGTGACGCACAATTTCCACAATACAACGAAGAGTACTTAGTGGAGAACACGTTTGAATATCCAGTGAGCTTCAACGGTAAAATGCGTTTCAAAGCAGAACTTCCAACGAACATGTCAAAAGAAGACGTTGAGAAGGAAGTGTTGGCGATGGAAAAAGCACAAAAATATTTGGAAGGCAAATCGCCGAAGAAAGTGATTGTTGTTCCGGGAAGGATAGTGAATATCGTTGTATAGGAGGACTCTATATGCTTTATCTGATTAACTTTAGACTAATACAATAAAAAATACTACCTTTATATATAGATATTTATTTTAGCATATGAACTACCTTGTTTCAGTATTTTTTTTCGCCTTTTGGTGTACTTTTTCGCATGGTCAAATAGAGTTGGTATTAGAAACAGAACACAGTTTTAATCTTCAAGATTTTTTATACAGCACACAGAGTAATTTAAATGGGGAATTTCAACTTACAGATGAAAAAGTGTTTCTTCGAGTTAGTAGTCGCAATATATCGTTCATTGACGAAGAAAATGAACAATTAGCTCCTGTTGTTGCACTCTCGGACTCTGTAATACACGAACAAATAAGCGCATATGATCACGGGGTCTACTATACTGTTAACAATGGATCTAATGCCGGTTCTTTTAAATTATGCATGATAGATAATGACCTTGAAGTTCATGAGTATTTTTCACATGACTATGACATGTGGATGAATCTATCGAGTCATGGATTTTTCTTTCAAAAAGCTGGGGCAAATCTCTTCTTTTTTCTAGAAGATAGTCAAAAAAAGCGATTTTTTAAATTTAATACAAACACCAAACTGACAGAAGAAATTGAAAGCTATCCTAAATCTGCAGACATTAAAATTCATTCTACCAACAACAACGGAATTGTATACAGTAGAACAATTAACAATAATAGAAATGTAAATTTCATTGATATTGATGGCAACATCACAAATATCGCAACTCAACCGATGGATGATGTAATTTGGATTACTACTAATGATGAAAATTATTATTATTTATCTTTTAAATATGAAAACAACAGAGATTCTGTATTTCGTTTCAACAAAGCGACACTAGACAAGCAATTTTTTAGTACTTCATCCTTTAGGTCTCTTTATTTTAAGATTAATAATAGAGTGCTAGGGAATTATTTCCATTCAAACACCTTTCTAGGAATTATAGAGGATGATACATTATTAACAGTCCACCGACCCATTTCACCAATCAATCAACATGCAACAAATCCTTCATATTACGGGCCCAGATTATTAAATGCTGAACTAGAACTTTTCACTTATTCGACTCCTTGGCTCGGATTTGAACTTTTTAAAATAAATGATGAAGATAGCTTAGACCTTTTCAAAGACTTGAATGAGAGCAGAGGTCATGGTATTCCAATTGATGGCTGTTCACAAATTAATAGTCCGCCAAATAGGTTGATTTCCCATAATGACGAAGTCTACTTTAATATGACTAATGGAAATGACCCCAATGTCTATCTATATAAAATCACAAATGATAGCTTAGAACCTGTTTTAAAATTAAAAGATTATAATCCTGGACGTATAAGATACTTTACTCATAAAGATTATTTGTACTACTTTGTTTTTCATTCAGAATCACAAACAAATCGACTTTTCCGTGTAAGATGGGATCAAATGAACGATAAGCAACCTCAAGAAATCAAATTTGAATCTGAAACCTGGGCTTCTGAAACTTCTACTATGGGCGTTAATCAATTATGTCAAAGTCAAAGCGGTAATTATATCACTCCATATGGAATTCATCATGATAATGATAATAATATTTATATAAACCAATCCTTTAGAAATAATTGGAATAAATATACAGGTTTCGAAAGAAGAAACAAGTTTTATTTTACAGACTCTCTAAGCAATACATTTCTGAAGTACACACCGTATGGTGAACTAGAATGGGTCAGCAATATTGGTGAGAAATACAAGTCAATTTTTGCTAAACCTGATAAGTTTTTAATAGACAGTGAGAATAATTTACAAGTTTATGGTGTTTTTCATAAGAAAGCATTTTTTGATAATGATAGTCTTGTAACAGTTGGCTCTGCTAGATATTACGCTAAACTTGATGGTGAAACTGGAGCTATTCTAGAAAAAAAAGTGTTATATGAAACAGATTACATTGATGATGTTCAATTTGATCAATTAATTAGAGGAGGAGATAATTATTTTTATTTAGCAGGAAGTTATAGTAATTTCAATCAAAGCTTTGGAGATACGACATTAATTTCTCCATGGAATTTTCAAAACTTCTTAGCAAAATATGACAACTACGGTAATTTAATATGGATTCGAAACATAGTGAATAACTGGTACGATCTTAAAGGTGAAATAAACAACATTGAATATGTAGAAGATAATGATGAAATTGTTGTTTTTTGCTCTCAAAACAAAACATTTTGTAGCGACGAATCATGGAAAGGAGCGGAAATAATAATTTATGATACAGAAGGGAATGAAAAATTAAGAAAAGGATTTGAAGGAAAGTATCGTCAATCTAGAGGTAAAGTTGTTGCATTAGACAAAAGATATTACCTCATTAAAGGATCAATAAATGAGGCTATTGAAGCAGGAGTATATGAATCTAGTATTTCAAATTTTGACTGTTATAACACTAATGATTATCAAATAATTTATGACCGTGAACAAAACAAGTTTATTTCAGCTGCTATTTCAGATAGTTCTCAAGGAATTAACATTAAACGTGTTTTTAAAGAAAAAGATTATATCTATTTCTTTGGTAATAGAGAAAATGGTGGAAGCATCGTTATTCAGCGATTCCATAAAAATGGAGCTTATAAAGGAGAAAAAGTCTTAAACCAAATTAGTGATTTAAGGCTTATTGATATCTCTTATCAAGATGACTTTTTTGTTCTCGCAATGCAGGATGCTGAACCCGATAATTTTTTAAAGATAAACCCCATTTTTAAAGAAGCTCAAAATGTTTTAAACATCGCCCGTTTTCAAGTAAATGACTGGGACTATCTTCAGTCTTACTCTCCTATGGACGTTGAATTTGTTGAAGAGGAGTCAAATCTTTTTGCTTATCCTAATCCAACTGTTGACATTGTTCAGATTAACTTTACCAATAAGAATAATATTTTTGAAAAATTTAGAGTGGTTAGTGTAAGTGGTCAAATTCTTTTCCAGGACAATGTGCCCGACCAAAACTTTATACAAATAGACTTGTCAGGTTATGAAAACGGACTCTATTTCATTCAATTTGAGGGTACTGAAAAGCAAGAGATGATTAGGGTTATCAAACAACCTTAATCTTTTATACAACGAATAGATACAAAATCACTTTTTAAACCCATACCCATTTCTAAAGTAACTTCGCGGCGCATATGTTTTAGTAACATTCTTACAGGTTGCTCATCATAACCAAAGCTTGAACCCCAAGGTTCGGTTAGGTAAGCTATACTTGCAGATTCATTTAAGT
>CAYFTH010000090.1:0-12623 GCA_964346075.1 uncultured Fluviicola sp.
TCGTTCTCTTGATAGTTCGTATGTCAATAAGTGCTGAGCAATTCGTTATTAAAAAGCATCCCAGATTAATTGTTGTTTTTGAACATTGCATCTAGCGTACCATTTTTCCCCGCCCCGTAGGTCATTCCACCGCCATAACCAAATAAATACAAAAATGTCAAATCCGCATAAGCGGCAAAGTAATTTGTATTTTCATTAACGTCTGTCGCCTCGATGATATCTGAGGATTCAACATCTTCAGAGTGAAATTCAGTACTTGAACCACTAATTTTTCCTAATCCACAACCGCACAGAATAAAACAGCAGCAGAAGAGAATACATTGACGTATCATAGGGTAAATTTTAGATGATATATAAAACCGCTAATTTAGAATTCTTTTTAGAATCATTAGAGGGATGACATTTATTTGATATATGAATAAAGTCCTATAATTAATATTATGTTAAATAGAGTTATCAGGATTCAAGATTTACCACAAAACTATTATCCAGACGACTGACCTACTTAGTCATTGAAGTCATCGAACAGCTTCGGATGATCTTCAGCATCCGTTCGTTTACCGCTTTTCTTTTTAGAATTACTCAAGTCCCATTCAACTTGTCGTGCGGGTTCATCTTTTTTCGATGCAGGACGTTTACGACTCAAACTTTTTGGTTTCGGCTTTTTATTGTCTGCTGATGATTGCTTAGCTCCGCTTTTTTTTGCCGATGATTGATCACTGGATTTAGATGTATCTTTATCCTTTGTTGCAGGACTTCCGCCACTGGAATCATCTCCTCCGCCGTCATCGTCATTGTCGTTATCAGTAGTATCCTCATCATCACCGTCGTTATTGTCGCCATTATCGTCTTCTTCGTCTGGCCATGGTTTTTCTCCACCAACAGGATGTGTCAGTTCTATTTCTTTGGTTTTTAGCTTTTCAAGCTGATTTCCCTGTGATTTCATACCCTTAACGTCAATAAACTCATCGATTCGGACAAAACGATCGGGCAAATGCTTTGTAGCCTTGAGCAACTTGTTGTAAATAATTTTGACTTCAGGTTCATAGGCCGTTGTGGCAACATCCAGGTGACTTCCTTCTGAATCGCTGATGAATGGTACGCGTTTGTCAGTGGTGACCTCGCACAAGAAGCGTTTCGCATAATGTAATTCTTTCTCACCATCGTAGTATACCGTCGATATAGCGTGATCTGGATGCCATTTTTCGATGTGGTACATATCGTCATCGAAATGCGTAGTTAAATCATAACCTGAAAGTCGGTATTCACCATTTTTATAAAGCGTAAGAATCTTATCATCTCCCCGGAAGCGTCCTAAAAATTTACCGCGTTGTTCGTCATTCAATCTTCCGACAACATCATCGTACCAAATTTTTCGAGCGGCTAATGTAGAACCGCCAACTTCTTTTTGCGTAATTTTAGAAACTATTTCCTTGGTGACAGTATTTCCCTTTGCGCTTCTGCTCTTGATCAATTGTTCACCCAAATCAACGTCAAATCGCAATTTTTTAAGATGTGGACGTGCTCGCAGCTGAATGGTCACCACTTCTCGCTCTCCATTTGGATGATAGGAGAAATAAAGGACTTCAGAACCTTTCTTGCCAGCAGTAAGGTCATATTCCTTATCCCTGGTTATTGATTTTACAAAAAATCGTTTCATGTAAGTCTTACCTCCTTTTCCATCCCTGTATATCACGTGATAAATTCTACGTTTATCTCCGCGTTTCCATACGGCAGCATGCAGGATTCCCTTACCGACAAACTTTTTATCAGCGACTTTTGTCACCATCATTTTTCCCGATTTGAAGAAAATAATGATGTCATCAATTTCGGAACAATCCTGGATATATTCTGCCTTGCGCAATTTATACCCAATAAATCCTTCTTTGTAATCCACATAAAGTTTCTCATTGGCAATGATGACTTTAGAGGCGCTGATGTTATCAAATACTTTAATCTCAGTCCTGCGTTCTTTACCGGCACCAAAACGCTTTTTAAGGTCTTTAAAATAATCGATCGCGTGGTCAATGATATGCTTGAGTTTGTAGGCAATTTGAGCCAATTCATCCTCGATGCGCTCGATCATTTCATCGGCTTTAGACTTATCAAATTTGGAAATACGTTTGATTTTAATTTCTGTCAATCGAATAATATCATCGCGCGTTACTTCCCTTTTCAAGTGTTTCGTATGCGGTTTCAATCCTTTATCGATGGCATTAATCACACCTTCCCATGTCTCCTCCTCTTCAATGTCGCTGTAGATCTTATTTTCAATAAAAATCTTTTCCAGCGAGCTAAAGTGCCACTGTTCTTCCAGTTCACCACGACGAATTTCCAGCTCTTTTTTTAGCAGATCTACTGTATTATCTGTATTGGTCCGCAAAATTTCACTCACACCCAAAAAACGGGGAGTATCACCGTCGATAACGGAAGCATTGGGAGATATTGAGATTTCGCAATCCGTAAACGCGTAAAGGGCGTCAATCAATTTATCAGGAGACACGCCACTGGCAAGATGAATCAGTATTTCAGCTTCTTGCGACGTATTGTCATCAATTTTTTTGATTTTAATTTTTCCTTTGTCATTGGCACGCAGAATGGAGTCGATCAAATTCGTTGTATTCGTACCAAAAGGTATTTCGGTAATGCTGAGCGTTTTTTTGTCGACCTTATTGATTTTAGCCCGAACACGCACTTTTCCTCCGCGCAGGCCGTCATTATAATTCGTAAAATCCGCCATTCCGCCAAAGAGAAAGTCTGGGTAAATTTCTACTTTTTTGCCGCGCAGGTGATTGATAGAGTTATCAATGAGTTCGTTAAAATTGTGAGGCAAAATTTTACAAGCCATCCCTACCGCAATGCCTTCTGCCCCCTGAGCCAGTAAAAGCGGAAATTTCACGGGCAAGTTATCCGGCTCCTTGTTTCGACCGTCATAACTCGTCAGCCAATCCGTCGTTTTACTATTAAACGCAACATGTAGCGCAAATTTAGACAAGCGCGCCTCAATGTAACGTGGTGCGGCAGCTGAGTCTCCTGTGAGTGTATTTCCCCAGTTCCCTTGCGTATCAATAAGTAATTCTTTCTGACCAAGCTGCACAAGCGCATCACCTATAGAAGCATCCCCATGCGGGTGAAATTTCATCGTATTACCGATAATATTCGCTACTTTATTGTAACGACCATCTTCCATTTCACGCATCGAGTGAAGAATTCTGCGTTGAACAGGTTTGAGACCATCATAAAGTCCTGGCACAGCGCGTTCAAGAATTACGTAAGAGGCGTAATCCAAAAACCAATCTTCATAGAGTCCGTTCAGCGGGGTAATCGTTTCATCGATCTTTTTACCGCCATTCAGCTCATCTTTTTCATCATTATTTTCAGCCCCTTCATTTGGGTTGTCGTCTTCTGCCATAATTTATGATGCTTTAATATTTTTGGTCGCCATATTTTCTTCTAAAATAGCTTTTTCCAAATCTTTTTCAACGCGGAGATTATCCATAATAAATTCTTGTCGACTCGGCGTGTTTTTCCCCATATAGAAAGAGAGCACTTCATCAATAGATGCACCTTTAGCCAATAATACAGGTTCTAATCGTATATCTTCACCGATAAAGTGCTTGAATTCGTCTGGTGAAATCTCACCCAACCCTTTAAATCGCGTAATTTCTGCCGATTTTCCAATTTCTTTCACCGCTTTTCTGCGTTCATCTTCCGAATAACAATAGCGCGTTTTCTTCTTGTTTCTAACCCGGAACAACGGTGTTTGCAGAACATACAAGTGATTGCGTTTTACCAGGTCGGGGAAAAAACGCAAGAAAAAAGTCAATAACAACATGCGAATGTGCATACCATCCACATCGGCATCTGTCGCAATGACAATTTTGTTGTAGCGCAAATCATCCATATCGTCTTCGATATTTAATGCAGCCTGTATCAGATTAAATTCTTCATTTTCATACACGACTTTTTTGGTCAAACCATAAGAGTTTAACGGTTTACCGCGCAAACTGAATACCGCCTGAGTATTGACATCTCTTGATTTCGTTATGGATCCAGAAGCCGAATCCCCCTCTGTGATAAAAAGCGTTGTCTCCTCTCTCCTATCGTTTTTTAAGTCAGTATAGTGCATCCGGCAATCCCGCAGTTTTTTATTGTGCAAACTGGCTTTTTTGGCGCGTTCACGCGCAATTTTTCGGATCCCGGAGAGTTCTTTTCGTTCTTTTTCAGACCGTTTAATTTTCTTTTCGAGAATTTCAGCCACTTCGTTGTTGCGGTGCAGGTAATTATCGAGTTTTGTTTTAAGAAAATCATTGACAAAGGCCCGCATCGATTTCCCTCCCGGTTCGATATCCTGAGAACCCAGTTTTGTTTTGGTCTGTGATTCAAAAACGGGTTCCATTACTTTTACAGCTACAGCTGCAACAATAGATTGACGCACATCCGAAGATTCGTACGATTTGTTGTAAAAATCCTTAATTACGCGCGCCACAGATTCGCGAAAAGCACTTTGATGTGTTCCACCCTGGGTTGTATGCTGTCCGTTAACAAACGAATAGTAATCCTCCCCGTAAGTTCGGCCGTGTGTAATGGCTACTTCAATATCATCGCCTTCAAGGTGAATAATTGGATAAAGCGACTCACCATCCTGATTGTTCTCCAGAAGGTCTTTTAATCCGTATTTCGATTGGTACTTTTCACCATTGAAATAAATTCCTAAACCCCGGTTCAAGTAACAGTAATTCCAAAGCATCTTTTCGATGTAAGGCACTTTATAGTTGAATTTTTTGAAGACTTCTTCGTCCGGATAAAATTCAACCATCGTTCCATTGCGCTCATCCGTTTTCTCTACTTTGGCATCCTCAATGAGCTCACCGCGCTGGAATACAGCTCTCTTTTTCTCGCCATCCCGAACCGAGTATACCATGAAATGTGAACTCAGCGCATTGACAGCTTTGGTCCCTACTCCATTGAGTCCTACCGATTTTTTAAATGCTTTCGAATCGTATTTACCACCCGTGTTGATTTTTGAAACGACATCGACAACTTTTCCGAGCGGAATTCCCCGACCGTAATCGCGAATGTTCACCCAGCCATCTTTGACTTTGATATCAATGCGTTTTCCATTCCCCATCACGAATTCATCAATCGAGTTATCGATGACCTCTTTCATGAGAATGTAGATTCCGTCATCAGCAGAAGAACCATCTCCTAACTTACCAACGTACATTCCCGGACGCATGCGGATGTGCTCCTTCCAGTCTAATGAGCGGATATTATCTTCTGTATAATTTGATTGGTCTGCCATGTGAACGGATTTATGAACTCTAACCAACAAATATAATGCACATTTAGTCAACTTTTTCAAAAAATGTACTAAGGTTATACACGATACATCGTTAATAGCTGCACTCCTCCCCACCAATCACAATTTGAGCTGCAAAAGAACTTGGTCGCTGTTATTTTTTTCCTATTTTCATAACAATTTTAACCTTAGATATGCGCTTATTTAAACAGTTCACACTTATACTTACCTTGCTCTGGATTACGCCTATTGTTCAATCACAGCACTTGAGAAAATATATAACCCCCAAACTCTACTTGGAGAGTTACATCGGTCACGATATTCTGCATTCAGACAACTCGCTCCAATCTTCTTTTGTATTTAACCATAAAAAAATGAATGAAATAGGCTTGAATGCTGGTATTTTAGGGCTTGATTACGATTACCGGCGCATAAAAGCGAGTTTATCTGCTGTTCAAGGAACATATTCGCTTTACAATATGGCTGAAGAACCTGCTGCGCTCGCTTCTGTTTATGAAGCCCATTTCTCTTACCAGCTACTCAGGGATCATGAACTGTGGATTAATGTGGGAATTATGCCTTCTAACCTCGGTTATGAATCGGTATTAGCGCAAAAAAATCGAATGATGACCAGAAGCATGCTTGCGGAGAGCTCGCCCTATTATCTCAATGCTGCTAAATTACATTATACCTCGGGTAATCAAAAATGGTATTTTGAAGCATTACTTTCTAATGGCTGGCAAAAAATGATCGATGGCTACCTTTCCACCGGGCACACCATTCAATTTCGGCCAAATTCATATTGGTTGATCAACAGCAGTTCCTTTATCGGTCAGGTAGAAATAGATCCTTTGTCGAATAGTGCCGACCTGCGACATCGACGATTTTTCCATAACTTTTTTGTTCAATATGAACGTGCTGCTTTTAACGTGACAGGAGGATTTGATTTTGGTTATGATCAGCTTATGGCCGAACCTGATAATGGCGGTTCATGGTTGGCCGGTGTACTTGAATTTTCATACCGGTGGAATGAAAAATGGCAGACTTCCGTGCGAGGCGAATACTTTTTCGATCCTAATGAATACGTGGTTTACAGTAGCTCCAATGACGAATTTGAAAATTTGGGACTCGCGTTAAACTTCGGTTATCAATTGCACGAAAACATCTTGTGGCGGATGGAAGGACGCGCGTATCAATCGAGTGCCCCTTACTTCGGAAGTCCCCTGGATCAGAGTTCCAAAAGTTTGTATATAGGAACTAGTTTAGCAGCGCATCTCTGGCCAGATTAATCGATGCAGTACAACGTATCAAAAGTGGTGGAATACCCGGCCCAAACTCCTCTTGCACCATTTGAAAGATTTGAGGGGAGGTTAAGCGGTGTCGCAAATGGACTCCCACCCGTCTGGAGTTGCGTATATTTTTTTTCAAGAAAATCGTACACGGGATAATCAATTTTAGAAAATTTGACAACTACACTATCCCCTTCCTGATACCAACCCTGTTCATTTTGGGCTAAGGATTCATCTTCAAAACCCTGTGGATTTTCATAAGGGATATCAAAAGTTTTTCCATTGAAGAATTCATCGTCAAAAGCGGGATTAAAAGTATTTTCGAATAGCTCATCTACTGGTGTTCCATCTGTACCCTGATGAATGCGCTTCGCTTCCCAAAAATAAGCATCTTGCGGTGTTGCAGGATCAGAGAGCCTTCCCCAGCAAAATCCATTCCCGGGATTATCGGGATCTTCTTTCCAATATAAGGTATCCAGCGGAACGGGATTGAGTAATGTGGTACTGGCTTCGTAATCTACGTCTTCATGTGTAATTGATAACGTATACGTTCTGCCGGTGACACCTTTCATCACTGGATCTGTCGTCGTGTACAAACAAAAGTTGCTGTTTTCGAGGTTTACATCTTCTATTCCCAGAAAATTTTCAAATTGTTCAATCACTGCAGGGGGTAGATTTTCCGTACAAACCAGATCAAGTGCAACTGTAGCCTGACCATCAGAAACAGTGACAGAGGCATCGGATATGAAACTTGCCACGAGCGAATCCGAAGTTGTAGTTGCGTAGATATCTCGTGAGGAAGATAATAGTACAATCGGGAATTCATTTGTTTGAATCCTACCATCCACCACGAGCGTTGGTTCATGAGGCGGGATATCCACATCGACTTGCTTTGTACAACTGAAAAGGAACAATTGTATGATCAGTATTATTCTATAGTTGTTACGCATCATAAGGTTCACATTTCAAAGTTCCATGTTATGCTCGGCAGAATCGGAAATAATGATACTTGCTGAACATTGAGATTAAAATTATTTTCCATTAAATTTCCCTGGTTTTGAACATAGAGAAAAAATGGATTTTGCCGTGAATACACGTTGTAAATGGAGAAATTAATGCTGTGTCTCCACTTTTTTTGAATCACCTCATAGTCATTCTCTTGATCGTTCCACACCTTTTTCGTGGGGCGATCATTCCACGTAACGGACAAGTCAAGCCGATGATAAGCAGGTAAACGCGAAGCATTCCGTTCTTGAAATTCAAACTGAACGTCTCCATCGTGCAAATACCAGCTTGTGGGTAGCGTAATTGTATTGCCGGTAGCAAAAACAAAAGCAGTACCCATCGACCAATTTTCATTGAATGTATAACTGGCAACAACAGATAAATCGTGTCTCCGGTCATATTTAGCGGGGAAATAAGCATTGTTGTTAATGGCTTCAAACCTCCGCTCCGTTTTGGAAAGTGTATAACCGATCCAACCCGTAAAATCGCCCCAATTCTTTTTGAGGAAAAACTCAACTCCAACACTATATCCTTCTCCTTGTGTGAGCAACTGATCGGTATTCTCCTGGGCATTATCCTGAGGAAGTACCCCTTCACGAAAAGCGACCAGATTGTCCATCGATTTATAGTAAATTTCAACAGAACTTTCGTAGGTATGATCCTGAAAATTCCGAAAATAACCGATGGATCCCTGCCAACCTATTTGCGGTTTAAGCAAGTCCGTACTGGGAAACCAAATGTCGGTAGGCAATGCCACCGCACTTAAATTAGCAAGGTGAACGTATTGTGCATTACGGTTCCACCCTGCTTTGACTGAATTGTTCTCATCAATTAAAAAGCGAGTAGATATGCGCGGCTCCCAATAGCCATAATTGGCGATGAGCGCACCTTTATCGTAATTGATGGTACTATCGAGGTTTCCTGCATTTTGAGGAACGTTCCGTTCAAATGGTCCCACGTGTTGGAAAGTACTATATCGTATGCCAGCATATAACTTCCAGTTTTCGGTAACATTAAAATCGTCCGATAAATAAAGAGCGGATTCATGACTCAATAATTCCTGCGCTTCACCCAGATCAAAATCCGTTTCTCCCTGATCAGCACTGGCAGAAATAGGTGTGAAAATATGATAAACATAATTCAATCCAGCATTGAACTCATGGCGCGGGTTCGGTTTAAAGCGCAAGTTGACTTCACCCGAATAGTCGCGAATGCCACTGCTGATACCCACGCGGAAATCATCTTGACCCGATTGAAAAGCAAATTGGTAATCAGTTAAACCAACACTTGAAGTAAGCAACCATTCATCATTGAAAACATGGTTCCACTTAACGGTTCCTATTGCGTTTCCCCAAGGCATATCTACGTTGAAATCACCACTATTCGTTGCAAAAGTAAAATCATCTTTACCGTAATATCCGCTGATAAATAGCTTATCCTTATCGCTCAGTTTGTAATCAATTTTAGCATTCAGGTCATAAAAATAATAACCCGTTCCATTGAAATTACCGTCATCAGGAATGAAAGGTTGGGTGATGAGATCAATATAGGTACGACGTCCCGACAGTTGGATAGCGCCTTTATTTTTCTGGAGTGGTCCTTCAACAGTTAATCGAGAAGAAAGCAGTCCTACTCCTCCCCGAACTCCCCATTTTTCCTTATTACCTTCGTAAGAATTCACCTTTAATACCGACGAGAGCCGACCGCCGTAACGCGCAGGAATTCCAGCTTTAATTAATTCAACACCTTCAATGGCGTCAACATTAAAAACAGAGAAAAAACCAAATAGATGGGAAGCATTGTATACATGTGTACCATCGAGTAAAACCAGGTTCTGATCAGGCGGCCCACCGCGTACATAAAATCCTTGCGTACCTTCAGCTGCAGACGAAACACCAGGTGTTAGCTGTAATGTCTTAATAATATCTACTTCGCCCATGAACGCGGGCAGTTTTTTCGCATCCTTCATTTTCAGTTGCACCTTCCCTACCTGTACTCCACTCACGTTGGCATCCTTCCCTTCTCCTCGTACGACGACTTCTTCAAGCTCTTTTATCGCTTTCGAAGTGGTTAATTGAATCAAAATTTTTGCATCAACAGGACCTGAATAAAAACGAGTCCGAGGCTCGAAATCAGGATGTCTGACCATTAATTTCAAAGAATCTGAACACGCGTAATTCAACGAAAATGCTCCTTGCTCATCAGTGATAGTACCTGACTTTTTCTCTCCTTCGACAATCACTTTGGCAAAAGGTATCGGTGCACCACTTTCCAGCGCCGTGACTACTCCACTGACCTGACATTCCTGTGCAGTCGACAAAGACGCGAGAACGAACATGAACAAACTTAAAAGCGAACGTTTTACCATGTACGCAAAGCTAACGCTTATTCGTTAAATTTGTTCATCTCACTTGATTGAAATGCAACTGAAAAAGTCGAAGTTATTCATCGCGATAACAAAGATGGAACTAACGAAAGAATAGACCCGCAAAGCAGCAGCAGTAAAATTGCACAATTGTTGTGTATGCATAGAAATTTAATTAATTTCGTTTGCATGAAAAAGAATTCTATTCAAGTACCGTTGAGTGATATGCTCGACATCGATTATCCGATTATCATTGCCCCGATGTTTTTGGTTTCCAATGAAGCCATGCTTATCGCAGGTATCAAGGCAGGAGCAACTGCAGCAGTACCTGCTCTGAACTATCGAACGACAGATGCCTTGCGGGAAGCAATTCAGAATATTAAGAAAGAAGCGGGTGGACCGTTGGGGATCAATTTAATTGTGAACAAGAGTAACTTTTTGTATAAAGAGCAACTCGACATCATTTGTGAAGAAAAAGTGGACTATATTATCACTAGCTTGGGATCCCCCGAAGAAACAATTAACAAAGCACACCAAAACGGTATCAAAGTATTTTGCGACGTTACGGATCTTAAATATGCCAAAAAAGTAGAAGCGCTGGGCGCAGATGCACTTATTGCCGTAAATAAGGAAGCTGGTGGTCACGCCGGCAATATTTCAGTCAAAGAGTTGGTTCCATTATTAAAAGAAAACTGCTCGATTCCTGTGATTTCAGCAGGAGGTGTTGGAACGGGGAAAGAAATGCTGGAAGTTATGGAACGCGGTGCGGACGGATTGTCGATGGGCTCTATTTTTATTGCTTCTGAGGAAGCGAATGTCACCGAAGAGTACAAACAAGCCTGCGTCGATTACGGAAAAGATGATATTGTAATGACCTCCAAACTCTCTGGAACACCTTGTACCGTAATCAAAACCCCGTATGTCGAGCAAATGGGGACCAAACAAAACTGGCTAGAACGCTTTTTAAATAGAAATAAAAAAATTAAAAAGTGGATCAAAGCATTTACCTTTATGAAAGGAATGAAATCTTTGCGAAAAGCTGCATTCAGTGCTACCTATAAGACACTTTGGTGTGCTGGACCGAGTATCGAACACGTACATGCAGTGCGACCGATACAAAAAATTATTGATCAACTCATAGAAGAATATCACCATGCCAAAAACGCTTAGTTTATCTTCCATGCGCCGTAAGTTATGGCTCATGGGTGTTGTTAAAATACCGCTGATTGCTTATGTAAGGCCACGATTACAAACCATTGACAGTGATTTGGCACTGGTAAAAATAAAATTGCGAAGACGCACCAAAAACCACCTGAAATCGATGTATTTCGGTGCGCTATCAGTTGGTGCTGATGTAGCAGCAGGTTTACATGCCTTTTATTTTGCCGAACAAGCGGGTGAACGGGTTTCTTTTGCATTTAAATCTATGCGCGCCGAATTTCTTAAACGTGCAACTTCGGATGTCTATTTTTTATCCAAGGATGGTCCGCTCGTAGAAAAAGCTTTTCAGGAGGCCGTAAAAACGGGAGAACGTCAAAATAAAGTGGTAATTGTAGAAGCGCGCAACACGAATGATGAAAAAGTTGCTATTTTTGAGATGGAAATATCTGTAAAAATCAAATCATGAAATATACTTATCTACTACTCGTATTCGTTTTGTTTTCTTGTGCAACGGGAAAAGATAAAAAAACAACAACCATGCAAAACCTTACAGTTGAAGTTGATATCGTTAAAAATCAAATGCCAACGACGGATGGAAAAAGTAACAATTATGCCATTGTTAAGTTACACGCGGGAGGTGACACGCTCCAGGAAAACTGGTCGTTATCTCAATTTACTTTAATGAATGAGAATAAGGATGTTTTACATCAAATTAACGGGCAAAACATAGATAGTTCCAATTCGCATAAGAGTGCTTTAGGAATGAATATTAATGTACGTGATCTCCCTGCTGATATTCCGGCTACTGTACTCGTTCGCGTTATCTTCTTATCGGATTCGAAGAATGAGTTTAGCTTTGAAACAGACCCTATTCAACCGATGGTGGTTCAGTGAGAATACAGTATTGAGTATTGAGTATAGAGTAGTGAGCATAGAGTTTGAGCGCACAGTTATGGGATGAATTTTTACACTGGGAAATGCTTGCTTACACATATTATGTTTTTTTATTAAAAATTAGAATTCAAACCATCAGTGCATCAACTTTTTTGTATATTGATTTTGATAAACACCTAAAAAGCCCTTAAATTATGTTCGATTTTGAAAAATTAGCCGTTTACAAAAAATCAAAAGTTTTCAATAAAAAGGTCAATTACTTGCTTGCTGAAAATACATTCAACCGCACAGTCAATGATCAGCTCAGAAGAGCATCTTTCAGTGTTATGCTAAATATTGCAGAAGGATCCGGAAGACGAACCAACAAAGCGAAACGGAACTTCTTTGTTATCTCTAGGGGGTCGGCATTCGAATGTGTTGCTATTTTTGATTTTCTCAGAGATATGAATCAATTACCTGAAGATGAATACAGCTCCTTTTATCGTGACCTTGAAGAACTATCTAAGATGTTATTTTCGATGATTCGAAATTTATCTTAAAACTAAGAGTAGTGAGGATAAAGTAGTGAGGATAGAGTCTTGAGCATACAGTTTCGAGCATACAGTTT